>JBKCFW010000109.1:0-5162 GCA_046303675.1 bacterium | reverse complement strand
TTATTAGCTATTGGAAGGATATGGATGCTGTTCATCATTGGGCCAGAGACCCCAAACATATTGAGGCTAAACAAAAAGGGAAATCAACGTGGTATCAATATTATCACAGTGTGATTGCTGAAGTTAAGTCAATGCATGTGCATGAAGTATGACTTTACTTATTATGTAATCCTCCATTTTATTCTGTCATCCCGAGCGAAGCGAGGGATCTAAAAGGGGGGTTGAGTTGTTGAGGCGTTGAGTTGTTTAGTGCTAAACGACTAAACACCTCAACATTTTACCCAACGAGTTTGCGAATTCAGATTCCTCGCTTCGCTCGGAATGACATACCAATAGGGCGGGGGATGCGTTTGGAATAAATTCAGATGGGATGAGGGACCAGCGATACAGCCAAATTCTCAACTTCCTCAACTCTCCAGCCGAAGGCTGGCAAGCTCAACCTTCTCAACTTTACATTTCTGTATTACCAATACTCCAAAGTAGCACCAGCTTTTGCAGTGATGGCAACATTGGCCGTTTCACTTGCAAATCTTATTTGTACAGTTCCATTTGCTGTAGGATTAATGACGCCTTCAATAATGGCAAGATTGCCATTAAGAATGGAATTATTATTACATGCTGCAGGAATATTTATTGCTCCTGCATGATTAACTGTTTCAGAAGTTGCTGATGCGGTATATCGACTTGTGTAGTGCAACAGAGAAGAGGATGGTGCTGTGATTGTCCACCGACTTCCGTTATTTGATGCAGCACTAGTGTATGGTATTATTGCATAAAATCGATAAGTAGTTCCAGAGACAACATTAAAGGATAAGCCTGTCACATCTTCTAGCGAATTGGCTATTGCATTGTTGTTGATGACGTCTGATGTAATAGTAACTAAATTTCGGTAGGCATTTCCAGTTGGACTTGCAAAGTTGCCATCAGCTCTTAAAAATGTTGTTGTACCTCCTCCGCTTGCGGGCACAAGCCCTTTTTCAGATGAATTAAAGGTGTTTAACATGGCAGTTGCTTGTGTGGAAGTAAGATCTTCCACGTTGCCATTACCTGCTGAAGTGCGCCCCTTAAAGACTTGTGTGGGAATTTGAGAAAGCATAGAATTTGTTATCACATTTGCTTCAACTGAAGTTGTATTTCCAACTGAAGTTATGGGCCCGGTAAGATTTGCATTGGTAATTACTGTCGCAGCAGAACCTGTTGTGTTTTGATTTAAGATTGGGAAGTCGCTAGCCTCTGCAATCGATAAGAGTCCTGTCCCACCAGATGTTTTTATTAATCCGTTTGCGGTCAGATTGGATAATGCGCTAATGTTTTGTGTTGTGCTTAAGCTTATTGTATTTAGGTTTCTTATTAATCCACCTGAAAAGTTAAGGGCATTTTCTTTTCCATTAAAAATTGTCCAGTCTGCTGATGATAAAGCACCCCGAGTTGTTGCAGACGCATTGGGCAAATTAAATGTATGAGTTGATCCTGATGATGCAATGTTGAAATCAGATCCAGTTGTTCCGTTTAAAAAAGTTTGTAAGGAGCTGGTTAGTCCATTTATAGAAGTGATTGTATTTCCAGAAAGCATATTTGATAATGATCTGGTTGTTATATTGCCTATATCATCAGCAGTCAATATTTTGGAATTGGTTGTGTTGCTCCCAAGGCCCTCAAGTCGTAAGTCTCCTGTTGTATGCAATTGAGCAGAGGGTGTACTTGTTCCAATGCCTAAGTTTCCTGCATTTTTATTATAAATATTATTGCCTGATATCTTCCATTTGCTACTGTCGAGTGTAAGCTTCGTTCCTTTTGGACCAATAACAACTTGCCCAAACCCATTTATTGCAACTATAAAAAAAAGAAAGAGGAACGCGTTACTTTTCATTGTGATATGCTAATGTGATCAGTATCTTATCACAAGGATAAGATACTGATCAAGCATTATTTAGAGGATTTAAAAATTTGTATTCTTAATTGGACTGGGTTATTTCACCCATTGTACTTCAATTAAATCTCCAGCTGCTACAAGAGATCCTACTGCTGAGGTTAGACTTACCTGCCCAGAGGTTGTTGTATAGTCGGCTATTGGCGCAAGTTTAGCACCATTTCTATAAACCCAAACCTTTGACGCTGTAATAGGCAAGTTGGGCACGGCATAAGCTGTTTGTCCGGTTGTAGCAGTAAAGCTTTCTGCACCACTTTGTAATACGGATTCAGCTGCTACCCTTTTTAACGTGCCATCTGCTGCAGAAACAACTATGCTGTCTGTAGCAAGTGATCCACTTTGCAATCCTGTAATTTTCAGGTTATTGGTGGCATCGGTTGCAATTGTTGTTGCCTTGGTCAATGTGCCGCCCAATTCCACCAGGTTCCCTGTTTTGGTCAGGCCGTTGTCAAACGCCAGCGCGTTGAACAGTGAAGAAGCTGAAATATATTTCAGTTGTCCTGTTGATGGATTTACGACCATTACACTATCGGCTGTATTAGAACCCGATTGAAGTCCGGTAATTTGCAAAAAGTTTGATGCGCTTGTTTGAATGGTTGTAACACGATTGAGTGTGCCTCCAAGTTCAAGCGTTTGGCCATTCTTGGTTAACCCATTGTCTGCAAATTTGGCAAAGCTACTGTCTGCTACTTGTTTCGGGGTTACAAACAATAGGGTGCTGTCTGATTTGGTAATGACTGCTGCGCTGCTTGAAATGACCCATTTGATCGTACCCTTGTTGTCGATCACCTTGGTGCTGTCTTTTTGTGCTGATGCTGTAAAACTGATTCCTGCTGCAATTGAAAGAAATAGGAGTTTTTTCATTGTTTGCTTTTTTTGTTTTATAATAATTGAATAATTCTTATTTGGTCACCTTGTTTGCACGGCAGTTCTGATACGATCGAGTTGTTGTTGTTCACCGTGAATGATATCAACACGCCGTTTCTATATAACAATATTTTATTTGCATCTGTAATGATTGCAGGGGTATTAAATATGTTTTGTCCATTATATGAAACCACCTCAGTATAGTTTTGAACACCATTGGTTAAAGCAGAGACTGATATCGATTTAACTCTCCCATCAATTGGATTAGCCACCAATATTTTATCTGTTTGCGGATTGCCTGCGCTGAGGGTGTCTATAATTAGCTGACCTTTTATTTGCAAAGCAGATTTCGGCGCAGAAGTGCCAATGCCGACCCACCCTTTTTCAGAAATGCGCATTCGTTCTAGATTATTTGTTTTGATAATTAGTGGTGCATCATTGGTGGGACCAAGAAAGTTGTTTGATGTAACACCATTATTACCTTTTAAGCTCCATAGTTGATTTTGATTAGAATTTGTCTCTGGTTCTTTTTGATTGTTGAATGCCTTGATCCATTTTGTTCCATCACAATAGTATAAGCCAGGAGTCAATTCTGTATTGGTGGTTGTATTGTACACGATCATTCCTTGTATGAAATTTTTCAAAGGCGCAGCAATACTGATTGATTTTAAAGCAATTCTTGGCAACAACACTCCCTTGTTGCTTGATTCAATTTCAAGCACTGCATCTGCGTTTATCGACCTGGGATTATCGCCTATTTTAACCTGCGAGAATAGAAGCGAATTAGACGTTAATGTCAGGATCAACATAATTATAAGAGTCAGGCTGTAATATTTTTTCGTGTTCACTTGATTCACTCCTTATTGTTTTATGAATTGTGTTGTATTTCCAATTTGTTCGCCGCTTGAACTCTGTATATTGATGAAGTACGCTCCATGGATAAGGTGGTTTACTTCTATTGTTAGCATATTATCTTTTGGTTTGAGCATAACTGATTTTTTGAAAACCCGTTGTCCGGTGCTGCTAACTATAGTTATCTCAGCAGCACCTTCATAGAATGTTGTAAACCGGAGATTAATATTTTTATTATTTACGACCGGATTAGGATAAACCAACATATTTTCAATGGCCCTACATTTATTATTGAATGAAACGATGGAAGAGTATTCGTGTGTACCATTCGCATGTTGAATTTTTAATCTGTAATGGGCAATGCCAATCGGCTGAACTACTTCTTTTGTATACCGATTGCCACCAGATAAACCATCTATTGCCAAGGACGATATGGTCCTGAAATTCACAGCATCCATACTCTGTTCTAGAATGAATATGCTTGACTTATTCTCAATTGATGTTTCCCATGTTAATAAAGTGTTGCAATTAGAAGATGTTGCTGAAAAGGAAATAATTTTAACAAGCGATGTTGGAGCTATTTTTCCTATTGCAACAGCAGATATTCCTGGTATCATTGTACCACTGATCATGCTATTTTCTTTGTTGCCTGTTGCAGTTGCTTTTCCACTGAGGTCTATCCAAGTTGATCCATTCCAACCGACTAATCGCAAATTGGCTTTATCAGCAAACTGGCTCATGTCGGGCATGCTCAAGGTGATTTGTAGGCCATCCCCATTGCCAGTAGTTCCAGCTCCGAGATTTCCTGCATGTCCAACTTGCCAATCCCATTGTCCAGCGGTGCTAACAGCTGCAATTGATCCAGCGACTGCAAGAACAGAATGTTTGCCTGCATAAGGTTCAGTAGGATCAAGGGTAATGCTGGGATCCCCTTCAATCCATGCTGTTGCATATGCGTCGGTAATTTTATCAGGATTCGATATTTCAAGTATTCGCAAGTCTTTCCCATTCCCAACAGGAAATACGAAAGCGGTATTTCCATATTTTTTTATGTAGCCATCGATGTTTGCCTCATCAGAATATCCAATGTAGCTAGCGTTTTCCAGTGAACTAAAATAGCCAGGGTAAGCAGCTCGTTCAGAGCTCCATACTGTTCCATCGTTCAAGGAAATATCAACAATACCAAAGTTGAGTGCTTCTCCTCCGGAAAACACACGATTGTTCTGAGGATAGCCTATTGAAATAGCACATTCAGTAATTAAAAACAATAATGCTGGCTTCATTGGATATGTCGATTCTCTCTTGCTTAGGCTAGTGCGCCAAATAATTTTATAATATTACGAGCAGAGAAAACATTAACATATGATTGCAGTCAAGCCAGGAGATGACTTACAAATAAAAATATGACAGGATGTTATTTTTCTTTTCGCAGCTAGCTTGCTACGCTCACAAATAAAAATGCCCTCTCAGCTTCGCTGAAAGGGCATTGTGCCCAGGACCTGCCTACGGTTTA
>JBKCFW010000108.1:0-7462 GCA_046303675.1 bacterium | reverse complement strand
TTGTGCACCAATCATCAAACCGAAGCTGTTGCCCTTGATGTTACCTTGCAGTGTCATGGTTTCAGTGCTGCCTCCATTGCTTTGGAATTCTAGATCAATTCCGGACGCCTTGAAATTTCCATTTCTGTAAAATGGAGCGATATAAAATCCTCTGCCATATCCTTTTTTGCCCAAATAGAACCTGATCTCAGGTGTGATAGCAGTGTTTGACAATCGGAGAGAATTGATCGCTTTTTCAGCCTCAGGTGTATTTTGTCCTGAATTCAGGATGGCCGATTTAAAAGGTATGGAGCCCTCAGGCATGAACCTGTAGCCAAGGGCAAACGATACTCGTTTGCTCATGGCTCTTTCGTATTGAAGTCCGTAATTTCTGATCGCCAATCCAGGAAGATTGACTTTGAAGTAGTTTTTTCTGATCTCAGGGGAACCTGAAGAGTTGTCTTGTGCATTAACATTCAATGCAAGACAAAGCATACACATCGTGAAGATGAAATAACATTGTTTTTTCATGTCGAGTTGTTTTGGTAGTAAAGAAATATGTTGAGTGCTAGTCTTCTATTTTCTCGTCAACGGCATTGGCAACAACCTGAGCAGAGATCTTTCTTAATGGGTTTCTTCTCAATTCTGCATACCCCATTCTTGTATCGAATATATCAATAGCAGCAAATACGGCAGCCCTGAAAGAAGATTCATCTGCTTTGTTTTTTCCGGCAATATCGAATGCAGTGCCATGATCAGGAGAGGTTCTGATCACTGACAATCCAGCTGTAAAATTTGTTCCTTCGCCAACGGCAAGTGATTTGAAAGGGATAAGTCCTTGATCATGGTACATAGCAAGCACCGCATCAAACTTTTCATGACTTCCTCTTGCAAAGAAGGCATCTGCAGAGTAAGGACCCATTACGATGCAATCATTTTTTTTCGATTCCAGCACTGCAGGGCGAATGATCTCTTTTTCTTCTTTCCCAACAAGGCCTTCATCGCCTGCATGCGGATTTAATCCCAATACAGCGATCTTGGGTCTGTCAATGCCAAAATCTTTTTTCAGACTTGCTTTCAACAGATTGATCTTTTTGATGATCTGTTCTTTGGTGATATTTTTTGCCACATCGCCAATCGCAAGATGTTCAGTAAGCAAAGCCACTTTCATATTCTCTGCGATCATCAGCATCAATACTTCCTCTGCATTGAATGTTTGCTTAAGGTAAGGCGTATGACCTGTGAAATTGAATTCATTGCTCTGCATGGTAAACTTGTGTAGTGGCGCAGTGACAAGTGCATCAATGGACTTGTCTTTTAGTGCCTGTACAGCTGCCTGAAGAGACATCACACCATATTTACCTCCGGTGTTATTCATCTCCCCTGGTTTTATATCCACTTCTTCTTCCCATACATTGAAAATATTCAATTGCTTGGGGTTGATCTTCGACATCTCCTTGATGACATTCGTATTGAGGTTGATCTCGGGAATCAGCTTTCTGTAGAAATTGATCGATTTGTTTGAAGCAAATACAACCGGTGTGCAGAAATCCATGACGCGACTATCACTAAATGTCTTGATGATCAGCTCTATGCCGATCCCATTCAGATCTCCTACCGAAATTCCAACCACAGGTCTTTTTTGTGCACTCATTGCTTCGTCTTTCAATTGTAGTGTAAAGGTACAAGGAAAAGGGGGATCTTTGTCTTAATTTTGAAGTTCATGTACACCCTGAAAAAATCTCTTGGGCAGCATTTTCTGAAGGACGAGTCAGTTTCTCAGCGTATCGTTGATGCTTTGAAAACACTGACTTTCAACAACCTACTTGAGGTTGGTCCGGGGGGCGGAGCACTTACGAAATATTTGAGTTCCATTCCGGACGTAAATTTCAGGATGGTAGAGATCGACGAAGAGAAAATCCTCTACCTCAAGAACACTTACCCTGCGTTGAGTGACAAGATCATCGAGGGAGATATCCTGGACATTGATGTTCCCTTTTCTGATAAGTTTACCTTGATCGGAAACTTTCCTTACAATATCTCCACCCAGATCGTTTTCAGGATCATCGAATGGCGGGAACAAGTGGAGCACATGATCGGTATGTTTCAAAAAGAAGTGGCGATACGTATCTGTGCCGGTCCGGGCTCAAAAGAGTACGGCATTCTTAGTGTGCTTACGCAAGCCTATTATCATACAGAATATTTGTTTGATGTGGATGAGGACTGCTTCAATCCTCCACCCAAAGTGAAAAGTGGCGTAATCAAATTGGTATATGCAAACAATCCATATGATATCATCAATCACAAAAAATTCATGACATTGGTGAAAGCGGCTTTCGGTCAGCGGAGAAAACAGTTGAGGAATCCGCTTAAGCCTTACTTCAAAACCGAAATACTTCGTGAAGATATATTTACGAAACGTGCGGAACAATTGTCTGTAGCTGATTTTGTTCAACTGTTAAATAAAATGAATTGAAGCCTAAAGTAATTATAACCGCCTATGCCCATCCGTCGATGCCAGGTGAACTTGAACGCAGAGGGTATGATGTTGACGTGAATGAAAAGATCACCTATCAGCAACTCAGTGAGGTGATCGATCAGTACACGGGTATTGTAGTTTCAACAAGACTTCAGATCGATGCTGCATTGATCGACAAAGCAAAGGCGTTGAAGTGGATAGCTCGACTCGGAAGTGGTATGGAGATCATTGACGTGGAATTCGCCCGTTCAAAAAATATTGTATGCCTCAGCAGTCCTGAAGGAAACAAGGATGCAGTGGCTGAACATTGTCTGGGTATGCTGCTGGCTCTCATGCATCGTATTGCTCATGCACATGATGAGGTGCAAGAAGGCAAATGGCTCAGAGAACCAAACAGGGGTTATGAATTAGGAGGAAGAAAAGTGGGGATCATTGGCTTTGGAAATACCGGAACTTCATTCGCATCCTTGTTAGCACCTTTTGGTGTAACCGTATTGGCACATGATAAATATCGTAAGGGTTTTGGAGGTGGGTATGTTCAAGAAGCTTCTTTGGATGAGATCGTAACTCATGCAGATGTTATCAGTTTTCATCTGCCATTGTCTGAAGAAACCACACATTATGCCAATCCTCATTTTTTTAATAAATTGAAACAAGCCCCTTACTTCCTCAATGCCAGCAGGGGTGGGGTGGTGGATACTGATGCCTTGCTGGATGCCCTGGATAAGGGACTGATCGCCGCGGCGGGTATTGATGTGCTTGAAAATGAAGATCTTGCGACGTACACAGAGCTCGAACGTAAGCGTTTGAACGATTTGTCACATCGGCCAAACGTGATCGTTACCCCGCACATAGCAGGGTATACCCATGAGGCATTATATAAAATGTCGGCTGTACTGATAAAAAAGCTCGACGAGGTCTTCGAGGGCAATTAGAAAAAAATCTTACCTTTACGCTATACGCAACGCCTCAACATTTGATGGGGCGTTGCTATTTTTTTAAGGAACACCAACTTAAATTTAAATCTATGAGTGACGTAATGTATGTAACAAAGGAAACGCTCGAGCAGATGAGGACTGAATTACAACAACTCAAAAGTGTTGACAGACCTGCTGCTTCAAAAGCTATTGCAGAGGCCAGAGAAAAAGGGGATTTGAAGGAAAATGCTGAATACGATGCGGCTAAAGAAGCCCAGGGTTTGTTGGAAGCAAAGATCAGTCGCCTTGAAGCTGAACTTGCCACTGCAAGAATTCTTGATGCAACAAACATTGATACCAGTAAGGTCTCAATCCTGACAAAGGTCACGATCATGAACAAAGCAACCAAAAAGTCAATGACCTATCAGATCGTTTCAGAAAAGGAAGCAGATCTTAAAATGCAAAAGATTTCTGTTACATCGCCAATAGGAAAAGGACTGCTTGGAAAGAAAATTGGTGATGAGGCTGAAATTCAGGTGCCTAATGGTAAAGTTATTTTTATGATAGAGAACATATCGATCTGATCAACCGATGCCCAGTATTTTTTCAAAAATAATCGCAGGCGAGATCCCTTCATACAAGATCGCAGAAGATGAAACATTCTTCGCATTTCTTGATGTCTTTCCCTTGGTTGTTGGACACACCCTGGTAGTTCCCAAGCGGGAGATCGATCGCCTGTTTGATCTGAACGATACCGAACTCTCTGAAATACTGACCTTTTCAAAACCTATCGCCAAAGCGATCGAGCAGGCTTTTCCTTGCAATAGGTGTGGGATTTCGGTGGTTGGACTTGAAGTCCCGCACGCTCATGTTCACCTGGTTCCTATCAATACAGCGGATGACCTTAATTTCACCAGACCCAAATTGAAAATCACTGCGGAACAATTGAAAGATGCGCAGCAACGTATCCTTGAACATTTGATCAAATGAGCCAACAACCTACTCAACCAATTTCAGAAACTATTTTCCAGATCCTGGTTGGGATATTGTTTGCAATTGGACTATTTGATGTTGTTTATTCATTCACAGGAAGCTATGCACGCTATGGGTTGCTGTATCCTGCTGCTCATGTACTTTTAAATATTGTATTATTTCTTGCCCTGTCATTCATTTGGTCAAAAGAACGATGGGCCGCATGGTTGTTCTTCTCAATTGTGATCATCTATCTGTTGCTTGATCTGTATGTAGGAGCGTTCTCTTATCTAAAACTAATTTTGCTCTTACCCTCTGTTTATTTTCTGGTGAAGATCAAATAAAGATCGGTCAACGTTGTTTTATTCTTCCCGGATTATCTCTGATAAATGCTTCCCAACTTGAAGTTTTTGCAGCACTGGATTTTTTCTTTGGTGTTGTTGTGGTCTTTAGACCATGGGAATTGAAGTGGTGGCAAACCGCCACAGCCAGTGCGTCAGAAGCGTCGTAATATTTAAGGGAATGGGCAAGCGGCATTATGCTGTTGAGCATTTTCCATATCTGCTCTTTGTTCGAATTGCCGTTTCCTGTGATCGATTGCTTGACTTTCTTTGGTGAGTATTCTGACACAGGAATTGAATTGCTCATTGCAACCGCTATGGCAACCCCTTGTGCCCTGCCAAGTTTCAACATACTTTGAACATTTTTCCCAAAGAACGGTGCTTCAATGGCAACACTGTCTGGTTTGTACGTATTGATGAGTTGCTGTATCACTTCATTGATGACCCCCAGTCGCTCAAACATATCTTTTTTCCCATTGAGTTTAACAACATCCATCTCGATCATCTTCATAGATTTCCCGGTTACCGCAAGGATGCTGTATCCCATGATCACGGTTCCGGGGTCTATTCCCAAAATGATATTAGTTGATTTCGACAATGGTATCTTTTTTATGATCTAGATGTGAATCAAACAAAATTATCAAAATATTTAGCAAGTCGGGATATTGTTTGATTGATCCAATACTGCTTTGTTTGAACTCGTTTAGGGCAATAAGAACAGCAAGTCAAAACATTTTGTCTGATCAGGGTTGTATACAGTCAAATATATTTTTAACTAAAACTTAATTATCATAACATTGTTTAACAAGATGAATGACCAAACTTGGCTTTATCTTCATATCATGATTTATCTCAAAAAATCACTGTTGTTTTGTTTGCTCACGCTTTCTTTCATTCGGCTAAGTGCCGGTAATGATTTTTGTGGGGTAACTAATTTTTCTTTCAAGTCAGGCGAACTGATCACCTTCAAGATATTTTACAATGTAGTGGGATTGTATGTTGATGCAGGAACAGCCTCATTTACGGTTGAGAATACGCAACTTAATGACAAGCCGGTGTATCATATAACCGGACTTGGAACTTCCAATCCTTCGTACGATTGGATTTTCAGGGTCAGGGATCGTTATGAAACCTATATTGATACTGCAACACTCAAGCCGTATAAGTTCATTAGACATGTAGAGGAAGGGAAATACCGTAAAGATGAAATAGTGAACTTTTATCATGACGAAAAAAAAGCGGTGTCCACCAAAGGCTCCTACCCAATCTCTGAATGCATGCAGGATGTCCTTAGCTCTATTTATTACGCCAGAAATATTGACTTCTCATCACATAAGGTCGGAGAGAAGATACCGTTCAGTATGTTTCTAGATGATGAAGTCCACAATATCTATATCCGTTATCTGGGCAAGGAAGTGGTCAAGACCAAATATGGAAAATTCAGAGCGATCAAATTCAAACCAATGTTGATCAGCGGTACAATTTTTGCAGGTGGTGAATTGATGACGGTATGGGTGTCTGATGATAAAAATCGAATACCGCTCAGGATTGAGAGTCCGATCACCGTGGGCAGTGTAAAGGTTGACATGATGGGCTACAGAAATCTTCGTTATCCGTTACAGTCAATGATCAAGTTCAATTAATGAAGCGCTGATAGCTCTAGTATTTCTTTTTTCCTAAATCCTTTTTCCGTTTTTTCAACAGTGCAGCATGTGTTTACTGGGTCATGCTCCATGAAGAGTACGTATTCTTTTTCTGCTGCCTCATTAAGAAAAATTTCTTTTTCCTCCAATGTGGTCATCGGATACATATCATATGCCATCACATAAGGCAGTGGTATGTGTGCTACGGAAGGTATGAGGTCTGCCATGTAGGCGATCGTTCTTCCATTGTAATTAATTAGCGGTATCATCATTGAGCGGGTATGTCCATGAACGAATTGTATTTCAATGTGTTCATTGAATCTTGTTCTCGTATCTGGAACTTCATCAACAAATCTGAGTTGTCCGCTTTCTTCAATAGGCATGAAGTTTTCTTTTAGGAAAGAAGCTTTCTCTCTGGCATTTGGATTTTTCGCCCATTCCCAATGTGCCTTACTGCTCCAATAGAGTGCATTGGGAAACGCAGGTGCCAGTTGATCATCTTTTCGGATGACTGCACCTCCACAGTGATCAAAATGAAGATGCGTAAGGATTACGTCCGTGATATCTTCTGCCTGATAGCCCAATTGATTCAATGAACTCATCAGCGAACCTTCTCCATGGGGGTAGTAATGGCTGAAGAACTTCTCTGATTGTTTGTTGCCCATTCCCGTATCGATCAGGATCTTTCTTTCGCCATCGATCACCAACAGGCATCGCATCGCCCAGGTGCACATATTGTTTTGATCAGAAGGATTCAGTTTGTTCCAGATTGTTTTTGGAACAACACCGAACATGGCACCTCCGTCAAGTTTGAACAACCCTGTATCAATGGAAAAGACTTGCATATTTTTCTTTGGTTACCACTTTTCTTGTGTAAAGCAGTGAAATGAAACTAAAGATGAAAAATAACATTAATACTAATATTGAATTTCTCATGCTTCCGGTCAGTTCTTCATTTCTAGCAAAAAGTATCAATCCGATTGTCAGCGCGATCTTTTCGGTCACATCATAAAAACTGAAATAAGATGTGCTGTCATTTGTTTGTGGAAGCAGCTTTGCATAGGTGCTTCTGCTCATGGATTGTATTCCTCCCATCACCAATCCTACACAAATGGCAAGAAAATAAAATTC
>JBKCFW010000107.1:0-2819 GCA_046303675.1 bacterium | reverse complement strand
GATCCCGAGAGGGCGAAGCCCGATTCGGGAGAGGTTGAGGGAGGTTGAGAGAGGTTGAGGAGGTTGAGTTTTTTTCAACTTCACTAAACCTCTCTAAACCTCTCTCAACTTCCTCCACTACAAACCCCCACCACACAGGATTCGGACCAAATCCGCTTTCTTCAAAGTGAATTGGATCAACAGTAACTTCATTGGGTGCTTTTTCAAACTCCGCGAGCTCTCGAATTAATTCAAGCATAGCCGGACAATCATCCTGAGTAGCTCTTCTTATTATCATAATACTGAGTTTATTTTTCTTTTGCTAAACTACAAGTTCCTGATTTGATTTGTATTCTTCACGATCAATCTTGTTTAAAATAACATGGGGAGCTGTTGGATTTACCTTTTTTACACATAGGTACAATAAAAGATTTACATAAAATTATATGCAGATCATTTCAACCACATCAGACCTTGGATTTAAAACAGTATTCGGAGAACGACCGCATCTCTTGATGAATCTTCTAAATAATTTTCTACCCTTGCCAAATCCAATTGTTGAAGTCCATTATCTCAATCCTGAAATGATTCCAGAAAAAACCGATGGGAAAAATGGCATAGTCGATGTGCATTGCAAAGACAGCCACGAAAGGCACTTTATCGTGGAAATGCAGATTGGCCAACAGGCCAGTTTTATCAAGCGGGCACTTTTAAATACATCAAAAGTCTATTCCAGGCAGCTTACCAAAGAGCAACAATACCACCTGGCCCAGCCCGTCTATTCCCTGAATTTACTGGACCATCGCATTGATGAGGATGAAACCATCTGGTACCATCACTATGCCCTCACCAATCAGCAAGATTCCGCCAAAACAATTGACCAAATGCACATCTTGCTGATCGAGCTTCCTAAATGGAAAAATTTAAATAAATTCGATATAGAGTTGCCGCGTGACAGGTGGCTGGTATATTTCACTGAACCCAAATATTTCACTATGATGACCAAAGAAGAACTGAAGCGCTTCAATGAGATCAGTGAAGCCGTTGAATTGCTAGAACCTACAAACTTTACGCCTGAACAGCTCAGGGCCTATGACCTCTACCTAGATAACATACGCACGTATGAAAGCAACATGTATGAGGCAAAACTGGAAGCTTTCACTGATGGGGAGGCAAAAGGAATTTTAAAGGGCAGTAATCAAACCCTTTCAATCATGAAGGATCTTAAAGATTCATCAAACAACTTAGAATCCATTTCTGAAAAATATGGGGTATCTGTTGAGTTTGTCAGAGAAGTGCAATCTGTTATGGGCTAAAAATCCAGACAGTATCTGTAAGCAGCCAATTTACTTTGTTTCTGTTTTTTGCTAAATAACGGTGTTTTTAGAAACAGAAATTAGGGTATCTATACGACACTGCTCAGTTAAAACAGTTCTTAGATTCGATAATGGAAAAATTTAAATAAATTTTAAATTGACCTGAGAGACTCAAGTTTGCCTTATATACAGAACAAAATTATTTCGCAATGCAGACTAAATACGCACTGGAAAACTTCGATGAAATAAGGGAAGCACTTGAATTGATCAAGGCTGCGAATTTCACTGAGGAACAGCTCAGGGCCCAAGAACGGAAAGATGATAACAGACGCGCCATCGAACGTAAGATCCTTGAATCTAAACTTAAGGGCTATGCGGAGGGAGAGGCAAAAGGGGAATCAACTGGAAAATCAGATGGAATAAAAGAGGGCAGTAAAATAACCATTTCAATTATAAGAGACCTCAAAGACCCATCCACATGCATTGCTGAAAAATACGGAGTGTCTGTTGAGTTTGTCAGGGAAGTGCAGGCTGTTTTGGGCTTAACATCGTGAGACCATTAAAAAAATAAAAACACCACACACACAAAAAAAAACACAAAGAATGTTGTTTGATTACAAATACTATAATTTTACCCCGACGGAAGAGCTACTGACAAAAGAAGAATTTGACCGCTTCAAAGAGTACAGCGAAGCTGTTGAGATGAATGAGCCAATCGGCCTTTCTCCAGAACGAATCAGGGCATACGAGCTTTATTTGGACAACATACGCTGTTATATATCCAACCTTTTTGATGCATGGATAGAATCCTTTGAAGAAGGACATAAAAAAAGTTATGAAGAAAGCTATAAAAAAGGTTTTGAAGAAGGATGTAAAGAGGTTTTGGCACTTGTGAAAACAGAGTCAATTGATAACATCATCAATAATTATACCACAGTAAACGCTATACAGAAATAAGCGCCTGCTCAAAATCTTCAAGAATATCTTCGATATTCTCCATCCCTACACTGAGTCTGATCAAGCCATCTGTAATTCCATACTCCAACCTGTTTTCCCTTGGTATGCTGGAATGCGACATCGATGCGGGATGAGAAAGTAATGTATCGCATGTACCTAGGGAAACCGTACGGGTGCAGAGTTGTAGCTTGTTCATGAATTTAACTCCAGCTGCAAAACCATCTTTTAATTCAAAACTCATCATGGCACCGGGATGATTCATTTGCTTTTGTGATACAAGATAATCCGGATGCGCGGGTAGTCCATTATAATTCACTTTTGCAATGGCAGAATGTGCATCGAGAAATTCCGCCACCTTCATGGCATTGTCGCAATGTCTTTGCATTCTTACTTCCAAGGTCTTCATTCCGTTGATGAGCAAAAAAGCTTCAAACGCATTGCTGTTGCCGCCGAGCAAGCGATGTGTCTTGGTAGCTTTTGTTTTCATGAACTCAATATCAGTGCCAATCAATACACCACCAATAGCAGTACCATGTCCGTTTAAAAACTTGGTGGTTGAATGAACGA
>JBKCFW010000106.1:0-21635 GCA_046303675.1 bacterium | reverse complement strand
CAACAACTATCGATGATACGGCATTTTCCCGGTGTACAAATGGGATGGTAAACTTTTTCCAATTCCCCTCCTTTGTTTTTGCCAATAGGTTTTTGTCTGCCCCATAATTTGAAACCCACAATGCCAACTGTTGATCGAATGCAAGTCCGCTGACACGATATGCTGTAGGATCCAACTGGATTGGAGAAATCGGTGACAGCTGTTTATAGATGGTAATTTTTTCTTCTTTATTCATCTCCACTAAACCGCCGCCAAAAGATCCGGCATAGAGCGATCCGGTTGAAGGGTCGATCGCAAGTGTGATGACATCAGCGACTGAATCTAATATTGTATTATTGATTGAATTATAGTTCTTCCATTGATCGCCGTCATATTGACTAATACCTTGCCGGTCAACATTCGGTCTCCAGTCTTTATCAACAGCACCGTATGAGACCCAAATTTGATCGTTATAGTATACCGCATCCCCTTTGGCAACACCTAAAGGAGCATTGGGAACAATGATTTCATCATCAGTACCGCTCACGCTGAGCAATCCAACATGGCTGTCACCCACCCACAATTGACCATTCAACGCTATACAATCAGTCGGCTGAACCATAGATGATGTTTGAATCAACTGCGGAGTATTATTTGGTGAATTAAAAGCGAGTATACTACCAACGCCTTGCGAAGACCGAAAAACATACAATGTGGTTTTATCTACCGTTAATCCAGAGATAGCAATGGGAGATGCGTGAAAGAGCTTCCATTGATTATTTTCGCGAATAAAAAGCGAATCATTCTTTCTGACCAGGAGTTGTTCATTCCAGACAATAACCTCATCAAAAGACAATGAGCTTGATGGATCAACCTGTTCCGGGAGCCATTTTCTGTAATCGCGCAATAGTGTCAATTGAAATGGTGCCTTTTTCAATCCCTCTGGGGTAGCGGCATACATCGAATCTTTAAATATTGTCAAACCCCTCACCTCCAATGCATTTCCATCTTTACCGATTCGATATGTATCTCTTATTTCATATCTCTTTGCATTGACAACAACAATACCGAGTCCGGTTGATAGATAAATATCATCACCTACCCAGAGCGCATTAAAAACAGACTTATCGTCTTGTGTGCTGCTGTTGAATATATCAGGGATATTGATGGTCTTGTCACCATCAATGATATCTATATTGGAATTGTGATAAACCAGCAGTTTTTTTGATGATACAGGATCTTTGATTAAGCGCTTCAGTCTGACTTCGGACAATCCTTTTGATCTTGTCATTTGACTGAATGATCGCTCATTCGGATCATACGTAAAATAGCCATAGGTTGTTGAAGCCACCAACACACCCTGGTCCTCTTCAAGACCGATCACATTGTGCATTGGCAGATGGTCTCTCCATTGACCAATTGGAGGAATGAATTGCGCATACAACAGCTGAAAAAATAGTCCAAAAAAAGTTGTTAGGGCAATCCTGCACATAGCATAAAATTAATGATTTACCAGATGTGGCTTCGATTGAATAAAAAGTTTAGAGTCCGGCAACAGAAAATCCTTTCCTTTGTAAAAAGTTTCATATGTGGCAAGCCCTTGGAAGAGGCATCTTGAAGTATAGGATCGCATTGTCAATTGCCTTTATTGTACTTACCATTTTTGCTGCCTACGAGGGAAGCAAGGTTCAACTCAGCTATGAATTCTCCAGGGCTATTCCAACCGATAACCCAAAGTATAAAGCCTACCTGGATTTTAAGGAGAAATTTGGGGAAGATGGAAATCTGCTCACCATAGGGTTTGTAACCAACAATTTCTTCACGGTAGATCAGTTCAATGCGCTGTCAGAGTTTCAGGAAAAACTGAAGGTGATCGTTGGCGTTGAGGATATCATCAGTGTGAACGGAGCAGTTCAACTCAAAAAAAATGAGATCACTTCCACGTTAGATGCGCCGAAAATATTCCCTAATAGGATCTCGTCACAGCAAGAATTGGATAGTTTAAAAAATATTTTTTACTCTTTGCCTTTTTACAAAGGATTGCTGTACAATCCAGCAACAAATGCTTATTTACTTGGATTGAGGATAAACAGGGAAATCCTTGGTTCAAAAGCCAGAGAGAAAACGATTGGCCTGATAGAAGACCAGGCTGAACTGTTTGAAGCGAAGACAAAATTATCATTACACCTGAGTGGACTACCACTGATCAGAACGAATGTGGCAAAACGCATTGCCAATGAAATGCAATGGTTTTTGCTAGGTTCCTTATTTCTGTCAGCACTCATCCTCTATATATTTTTTCGATCGATCAGTACTACGATCCTCTCTTTATCCGTTGTGATCATTGGTGTGGTGTACAGCCTTGCCAGCATTCATCTTCTTGGCTATAAAATAACATTGCTTACCGCACTGATTCCTCCGTTGGTTGTAGTAATAGGCATACCCAATTGCATATACTTCCTCAATAAATATCATACTGCATATCTGCACACAGGAGATAAGAGGAAAGCCATTGTGGAGATGATCAGTAAGATGGGCATCGTTACCCTATTCTGTAACATCAGTGCTGCCCTTGGCTTTGCAGTGTTTGCGCTCACCAAAAGTCTTATCCTGAAAGAGTTTGGGATGGTTGCCGGTATCAACATCATGGGATTGTTTTTCATTTCACTCTTGATGATCCCTATCGCATTGTCATTTATGGGATCTCCCAAAGCAAAACATACAAAATATCTCGACAATAAATGGTTGCTTGCTTTGCTGAATAGCATTGAAAAATGGGTTTTTGCACATAAAAAATTCATCTACATTGCCACTGCAATAGCTTTGTTGATATCCGTAACAGGAATCATGAAGCTACAAACACAGGCATTTATTGTAGATGATCTTCCAAAAAAAGATAAGATCTATACAGACTTGAAATTTTTTGAATCAAACTTCAAAGGCATTATGCCACTGGAGATCCTGGTGGATACAAAACGTAAAAATGGTATCGCAGGCGCAAGGGCGTTATCTGTTTTTGAAAAGATAGATGCCTACAGCACCTACATTGCCGCTCAGCCTGAATTGGCGAGGCCATTGTCACTCGCAGAAGGCATGAAGTTTGCACGACAGGGATTTTATGATGGGGACAGCAACAGCTACGCCATCCCCAATGCATTTGACGGAGCATTTCTTGCTGATTATATTAAGCCAGGCAAGGGTGACAGTGCTTCGAGAGGTTCTTTGCAAAAACTGATGTCATCCTTTATTGACAGCAACAGACAGATCACACGCATCAGCATCAACATGGCAGATATAGGAAGTCTAAAGATGCCTATGTTGATCGATAGTCTTCAGACACACGCTGCTGATTATTTTGACACGTCTAAAGTTTCCGTGACCCTTACTGGATCAAGCATTACATTTCTTGAAGGCAGCAGGTTCATCATCAAAGGACTTAAAGAAAGCATCATGTGGGCTTTCTTATTTATCTCCATTTGTATGCTTTACCTGTTCAGGTCATTACGGATCTTGATCTGTTCACTGATACCAAACCTGATACCTTTGGTCATGACGGCCGGATTGATGGGATGGTTGGGTGTTGCCATAAAGCCCTCAACGGTACTGGTATTTAGCGTTGCATTAGGAATCGCCATTGATATAACCATTAGATTTCTGGTCAACTACAAACAAGAATTACCCAATTTCAGCGGAGATGTACAGGGAACTGTCGTTCAAACGATCAGAGAAACCGGAATATCTATCGTATATACCTCAATGGTGTTGATCGCAGGATTTATCATATTCGTCTTCAGTGGTTTTGGAAGCACACAAGCCCTGGGATGGCTTACTTCCTTCACATTGTTGATTGCGACGCTGACCAACCTGATCCTACTTCCGGTATTACTGCTGCTGATGTCAAAAAAAAGGTCAATATAACCACATAAAGTATCTAAGAAATTTTAAAGGGCGGATCAATAGATCCGCCCTTTAAAATAAAAATAAGTCAACTTGATTATTTAAGCACTTCCGCCAATTTTTGATGCAAGTCCTTTCCGCGAAGATCTTTAGCGATCACTATACCATTTGGATCCAAGAGCACATTGAATGGGATCCCCTCGATATTATATAGCGGCACCACATCACTGTTCCAATATTTCAGATCACTGACCTGTTTCCAATCCAACCTATCATCCTGTATGGCCCTCATCCAAGAAGCTTTGTCTTTGTCAAGTGACACACCAAGAATTGTAAAATTCTTGTTTTTAAATTTCTCGTAAGCTTCAACCACATTGGGATTTTCCATTCTGCATGGCTTACACCAACTTGCCCAAAAATCAACCAGCACATATCTCCCTCTCATTGACTTTAAGGATATGTTCTTCCCCTCAGTATCTGCAAGGGTAAAATCGGGAGCTTCTTTGCCCATGAGATCAACAGGTTGTTGCATGATGTTTTCGGAAGAAAACTGTTGGGCAAGCTTAGTGATCTTTGGAGATGAAGAAAAACGCTTAGCCAGCTTTTCAACCGTTGCTTTGATCTGATCAGGTGCGATTACATTTCTTGCAAGTTCAATTGCATATAAAGATACAGCAGGTGCTTTTGCAGTATCTGCATAAGTAAGAAGATATTCACCTGTTTTCGTAAGACTGTTTCTATAATTCTGTTCAGCATATACTCGCGCACTGTCCATTTGATTACCCATTCCCAATATCCCACTCCTCAATGTTTCAATCTCCTGTAGTTTTTTATTGAAACCACTCAACAAGGTTCTGAATGAATTACTGCCCGCTGAATTTATTTTGTAGTCTGCAGGTAGCGCCCAGTCTGCATCTATTGTGATCTCACGTTGATCAGGGATCATGAGGAAGTATACTTCGTCTTTCTCAAATCTGATCATGTATACAACCTGAGGATCAACGGTGGCACCAGTAAGTGAAATCGTTCCTTTGCCCTTATCGATCACCGCAGTATCAAGTGTCACTGGTGCAGCGCCATCCAGTTCGATGAGATCAAGAAATACTGATTGTTTCTCTGCGTTATTAACCAGGTTGATGGTTAAATCAACTCTCTGATCTTTCTCTTTACAACCATGTAGTATGAGCACCAACAAGGTGCATGACACAAGCAATACATTTTTCATTTGCCTATTTTTGATTTAATAAATGATTCAGCAGATCGGTGGTTAATTTTGGATCGGCTTTCCCTTTAGATATTTTTTTCACTTCACCAACAAACAATCCGATCAACCCCTTTTTTCCCTTTTTGTATTCGGCTACTTTCTCAGGCATTGATTCCAGCACCTGCTTCACCCACAGAGATACTTCATCTTCACCTGCATCCTGTATCAAGTTAAGTTCCTGAGCAATACTTAATGGATCTGAAGATGTATTTTCCAATAGAACAGGTAGTATGCGTTGAGCAGCAACTGAAAATGAAATTTTACCATCTACAACAAGTGTCAACAATTTATTCCAATTCTCCTTGGTGATGGCAACAGTATCCCAATCAAGCGCAGTGGTACTATTTAGATGAGCCCTCAGCGGACCAAGTAGAAAATTAGCAAGTTGTTTTTTATGTGAAGTTGAAGAAGCTATTTCATCAAATAGATCACTGAGGGTTTTATCTTCGGTCAATTGCTGTGCATCATAAGATGTCAGACCATATTGATCGATGTACATCGCCATTCTTTGCTCAGGCATTGTTGGTAATGATGCCCTGACCTGTTCAATAAATGCATCAGTGAAATCAAATGGTGCGAGATCTGGCTCAGGAAAGTAACGATAGTCCTCGGCGTCTTCCTTGGTGCGTATAGAAAATGTAATGCCTTTATCAGCATCATAACTTCTTGTTTCCTGAAGAACGGTTCCTCCTTCTTCAAGGATGTTGGAAAGACGTTCTACTTCTATTTCAATAGCATGGCGAAGATGCTTGATGGAATTGAGGTTCTTTACTTCTACACGAGTACCCAGCTTTTGATCCCCTCGCAAGCGAACAGAGACGTTGGCATCACAACGCAAACTTCCTTCTTCCATATTGCCATCACAAATTCCTACCCACCGTACCAACTTTCTGATCTGGGTAAGATATGCAGCAGCTTCTTCTGAACTGTGCAAGTCGGGCTCAGTTACGATCTCAATCAAAGGAACACCTGCCCGATTGTAATCAAGATAAGTTACAAGGTCACTCTGATCATGAATACTTTTACCGGCATCTTCTTCGAGATGAATTCTTGTCAACCTAATATTTCGTTCTCCGTCAGAAGTGGAGATATGAACTTCACCACCACTGCATATTGGAGTGGTGTGTTGAGAGATCTGATATCCCTTTGGAAGGTCAGGATAAAAATAATTTTTTCGTGCGAAATAATTATGCTTTGCAATGGTGCAGTTACACACCAGTCCCATCTTTATGGCATAATCAATTGCTTTTTTATTCATTTTGGGCAGAGTACCCGGATGACCGAGTGTGATCGGACTCACATGCGTGTTTGGAGATGCCCCAAAATCAGCTGAATCTCCCGCAAACAACTTGGTCTTTGTTTTAAGTTGCGCATGCACTTCAAGGCCTATTACAGTTTCATATTTTGAGGAGAGATCAACAGGCATGCTGTTTATAATTTCTTGTTTGTTAAATATTGCTTTCCGTGATGAAAGATCTCACTGCAGCTATGGATTGCTGCAATCCTGAGACATCTTGCCCTCCGGCAGTGGCCAATGCCTTTTGGCCTCCGCCTCCGCCTTTGATCAGTCCGGCAACATGGTTCTTGATCAGTGCCACTGCATCAAGTCCTTTTTCTGACACTAAGTCATCGGCTATACCAACAGCGACATTCGGCTTACCGGATACATTTGCTGCAAGTACAACAATTGAGTGGGGATTCATTGACCTCAATTCATTACATATCTTTTTGAGTGCATCTGAAGATGAGGCTTCTACCAGTTGTCCGATGAAATGGACACTGCCGACCAACTCAGATTTGCCAACAAGTTCTGTTTTGAGGAAACCAATCAAACGAGCTTCTACTTGTTCAAGTTGTTTCTTAATGGAGGTGAATTCTTCACTTTGTTGTTCGATGGCCCTTACCAGGTCGCGCGGATTCTTGAATAGTCCACTCACCTCTTTGATCAATGCCTGATCCTGACCGATCTTCTGTTCTGCAGGATATCCGCAGACTGCTTCAATTCTTCTTACGCCAGCAGCAACTCCAGATTCAGACACAACAACACAATATCCAAGTTCTCCGGTACTACCAACATGGGTACCCCCACACAATTCAACCGAGTAAGTAGGGTCAATAGTTACAACACGAACGGTTTCTCCATACTTCTCGCCAAACAATGCCATGGCGCCCAACTTCATTGCTTCATCCTTGGGCATTTGTTTGATCACAACTGGAATATTTTCCCTGATCTTTTGATTTACGATAGCGGTAAAAGCAGCGATCTCATCATCACTCGTTTTGGAAAAATGTGAAAAATCAAAACGCATGCCCTGATCATTCACCAAAGAACCTTTTTGGGCAACATGCGTACCCAATACCTTACGCAAAGCGGCATGGATAAGGTGAGTGAGTGTATGATGATTGGTGATCTCCTTTCTTCTGAGTGTGTTCACCTCAGCATGCACGGCTGAACCGATGTTCGCTGGAAGGGCTGTTACAGTGTGAATAATAAGATCATTTTCTTTTTTTGTATTCAACACCTCAATGCTATGATCTCCCATTGTAATTGTACCAGTATCTCCAACCTGACCTCCACTCTCTGCATAGAAGGGTGTTTGTTCAAGAACAACTTGATAAGAGGTTTGTCCCTTTGCCGTTACCTTTCGATATTTCAACAAGTTTGTGTTGCATGAAAGTGCTTCGTAACCAACAAACGACTGTTCAGTGTTATTACCGGAGGAAACCTCAATCCAGTCATCAACGTCTGCAGCGGTGGCAGCACGGCTTCTGTTTTTCTGCACCTGCATCTCTTTTTCAAAACCTGTTTCATCCACCGCTACACCTTGTTCCTGCGCGATCAATCGTGTCAGGTCAATTGGAAAACCATACGTGTCATACAATTCAAATGCAGCAGCACCTTCGATGATGCTTGTTGCTTTTGAAGCATCCAGTATTTCATCGATCTTTTTAAGTCCTTTTCCGAGTGTACGCAAGAAAGTGTCTTCTTCTTCTTTAACAACCTTTGACACAAATGAAAGTTGTGCAATGAGTTCGGGAAAAACATCTTTGAACTGATTGGCCAGTCCGGGTAACAATTTATACAATGCCGCCTCTTTCACATTGAGGTAAGAGTAGTAATACCTAACTGCTCTGCGCAGTATCCTCCTGATCACATATCCTGCGCCGGTGTTGGAGGGAAGTTGTCCGTCAGCGATCGTAAAGGCGATGGCCCTGATATGATCAGCCAATACCCTGAATGCAACATCCTGCTTTGAGTCACCTGCAGTATACTTCAAACCTGATATCTCCTCGGTGGTATTGATCGTTCCGGAAAAGATATCGGTATCATAGTTTGAGCTTTTACCCTGAAGAACACGCACAAGACGCTCAAGTCCCATGCCTGTATCAACATGCGTTGATGTCAGAGGCTGGAGACTGCCATCCTTCAATCGATTGTATTGAATGAATACATTGTTCCATATCTCAATGACTTGAGGATGATCTTTATTGACCAAGAGATGACCGGGAAGTTGAGCACGTTCTTCATCTGATCGGCAATCGACATGTATTTCTGTACAAGGACCACATGGACCGGTATCACCCATCTCCCAGAAATTATCTTTCTTGTTCCCGAAAACGATCTGCTCATCCGGCAATAACTCTTTCCATTCCTTCAATGCGATTGTAGAAGCTGGTAAATTTTCTTTCTGGTCTCCTTCAAAAACTGTAGCATATAACCTGCTTTTATCAATACCATATACCTCGGTCAGCAACTCCCAACTCCAGGCTATCGCTTCTTTTTTGAAATAATCACCAAAACTCCAGTTACCCAGCATCTCAAACATGGTGTGGTGGTAAGTATCAACACCCACTTCTTCCAAATCATTGTGTTTACCACTGACCCTCAAGCACTTCTGTGTATCTACCACTCTTTTGTATGGCGCAGGCTTATTGCCGAGGAAATAGTCTTTAAACTGATTCATACCAGCATTGGTGAAAAGCAATGTTGGATCGTCCTTAAGAACAATTGGGGCGGAGGGGACAATATGATGCCCTTTTGATTCAAAAAATTGTAAAAACTTACTCCTGATTTCTGCTGAGGTCATTTCTTAAGCCTTTTTAAAGGATCCATCTTGGATCAATGGGTTATATTTGCCTTGTTGTCAAGGCTGCAAAAATAGGTTATTTATAAGATGTGGCATGGCGGCGATTGCTGAAAAGGCAAACAGAAATGAAGAAGATCAAATATTATTATAATACGCAGACGCTGAGGTATGAGAAGCAGGTTGTCCCTTTAAGGGTGACCCTGCTCAAAGTACTCGCCTTTTTGTCTGCAGCTATTGTAACGGGTGTCATTATTGTAGCCATAGCCTTCCGTTTCATTGATTCACCAAAAGAAAAACTACTCAGGGTTCAACTTGAACGTGCGCAGGAGGATATCAAACTGTACTCAGGACGGGTGGAAGACCTGAATGAGAGAATGAAGATGTTGGAAAAGCGAGACAACGAAGTATATCGCTCCGTTTTTGAGGCTACTCCAATTCCCGACAGTGCGAGGGCAAGACAGATCGAAAAGAAAAAAGAGATGCAGATCGTTGCCGGACTTGACAACCAAGGCATAGCCGCAGGCATTAGTAAAACACTTGACACACTCTACAACAGGATCATGAACCAAGAGGAGTCATACAAGGAGATCGAAGGGATGATCAGAAACAAAGAGAAACTGCTGGCTAGTACTCCTGCTATACAGCCGATCAGCAATAAAAACCTCAACAGGCTCACCTCAGGATTCGGTTACAGGATCGATCCATTGTACAAAACGGTTAAATTTCATGCGGGACTTGATTTTACCGCTCCGCAGGGATCTCCAATATATGCCACGGCGGATGGTTTGGTCAGAACTGCAGGCAATCTCGGTAATGGTTATGGAAACCATGTGATCATCAATCATGGCTATTCTTATTCTACGCTATACGGACACATGTACCGCATAAAAGTAAAAAATGGTCAGCGCGTCAAACGTGGAGAAGTAATCGGATACGTAGGAAATACAGGAAAGTCGACTGGTCCGCACCTTCACTATGAAGTCATTAAAGGTAGAAAACACCTTAATCCCATCTACTTCTTCTACAATGATCTCACTGCCTCTCAATACCAAGAGATCCTAAAGATCGCTGCATCAAGAAATCAATCATCTGACTAGATCCCTCTGTGCATAACTAGAGAAAAAGACATGCAGATTAGTATTTAAATTCGTACTGATGTTCGAACAATTAGACCTTTTTGGAGGAGAGCCCAGCAAACCAAGGGAAACTGCAAAGAAGAAATTTGCATTGGTCCCTCCTCAGCAGGTGGTTGAAGAGCCAGTTACCGGCATTGTTGAGAGCAATCCTTCAAAGGAAATTGAACCTCAAATAGATGAAAGTCTGCAAGAGATCACACAGAATACATACACAGCTGACCATGTCCATGCTGTACAGCAGAACGTCGAGGAATACAACATTCCTGCTACACAGCTAAACCCTAAAGAAGAATCCGTCAACAACTTTACTACTGAATCCACCGCCATCAACATACCTGAGGATGCAACATTGTACAGCAAACAATATTATGCCATCAGCGAGGTCGCTTCCATGTTCAATGTCAATATCTCCTTACTCCGTTTCTGGGAAAAAGAATTTGATATTTTAAAGCCAAGAAAAAACAGAAAGGGTGATAGGCTATTCAGACCTGACGATATAAAGAACCTGAAGCTCATTTACTTCTTACTGAGAGAAAAGAAATATACGATTGAAGGTGCTCGCACCTTTATCAAAAAAGGTAAAAAAGTCAATGAACACTTTGATACGGTAGAAATATTGAAGAATATTCGCAAAATGCTTGTTGAGCTTAAAGAGAGTCTTTCCTGATCGCGTAATCTACTTTGAAAGACCAAACAACTTATCTTTCCCCGCAAGAGAAATATTCCTTGTTTCAAGGACTTCTAAAACAGCTATATTGACCTGTTGCTTAAGCAAATTAAATTCAGCGCCCTGAATGAGTTCTGTAAAAAACTCAATGGTAAGGATATAAGCATCCGAACGAATTTCTGAAAGCAATACACTCGCTTCTGCAACATCTTTAATACGCAATTTTTCTTCTAATGCAATGATCAGCTGTTGGATCTCACCGACAGAAGTTTTTAAATCAATGTGAAGCACCAACTCTCCCCTGCGTCTGTTACGAAGAGATTGATTATCTACAATACTGTCAACCATCTGCTTATTGGGGATGGTCACATACGTCTTGTCAGCTGTTCTGATCCTGGTACTTCTCAGGCCTATGCTTTCAACATTACCATTGATCTGATGCACCTTAAGTAGATCACCCACCCTGAATGGCTTGTCGAAAAATATGATGAAGGATGCAATAAGATTTTCAAGACTCTCTTTCGCCGCAAGGGCTATGGCCGCACCCACGATACTCAACCCTGCAAGTAGCTTGGTAATATCCTGATGCAATACAAACCTGATCATTACTAGAATACAGATGATGATCAAAATGACTTTAAGAAATTCGCGGAAAAAGATGATCAACTGGTCATCAGAAGAATTCTGATCTGCATCAGCCTTGTTCTTCATTACCACAGATATGTAGTCGATCACCCGAATCAGGGTATAAAAAAACAATATGATCAGAATGCCAAGTGCCAATCGATCAAGTAATTCCGGAGCACTTAATTTAAGCACCTTGAACCTGAATGCTTTGGGATAATTAAGACTCCCGAAAGCAAGATAAGCTGAAAGAAAAAAAATGAAATTTTCTAAAGGAGAAAGTACACGATCGAAAAATTCTTTTTCATTAATGGTTTTCCCCATTTTTCTGAACCCCTTGAAAAACAGCCGCGTCAGGTTCTTGCTTGCTCTTTTTTTAAGTACCAGGACCAACAAAATAAAACCGAACACCAGAAGATAATCACTTACCGGATTATTGAGCACCACCGTATTTAATAGTTCTCGCATAGCTTGTCGTGTTTAGTTATTCTTCCATGTATACCAACTTATACCATTTTCATCCATGACATAGCATCCATTAATACCGAATCTGATGCCTGCTGCCGATATGACCTCATCAGGTAAAGATACCGTCTTGGTATCGACGGAATTCGGTACATATAGTTGCAATTGATTGCCTTTCATACCAACAATACCTTTCCCTAGCGGCTGAACGTTTTTCCAACCTAGCAAAGCGATCCGATTTTTCAATGCCCCGTAGTAATCAAAAATGAAGAGTCCATGCTCCTGATCGTATAAATATAAATAGCCTCCCAGATCAAAGATGGTGGATGGAGTAATGGCATCTGAAAAAATAAGTCGTAGGTCTGCCGACTCAAAAACTAATTTCCCTTCATCATTTATTTTTTTGATCTTACTCTCCTGCTCATCAAAGACCCATATCATATTGTCGTAGCTCTGGGCAATAGACTGTACCTGGAATATTTGTGCCTTACGCAGATCGATCTTATTGACCACCTGCATCATTCTGTCAAGTACCAATATCGTTCTGTACTCTTTGAAGAACAGTAAACTTCTCAAAGGATTATCAGCAGAAATACTATGCAACCGGCCGTATCGTCTGATTTCATTAAAAACACCTGTTGAATCAAAGTTGCTGTTGAATTTTTTCAGCTGACCTGAAGCTGTGAGTGCAAATATATTACCCAAGTCATCAGGCATGAAATAAGTAAATGCGCCTCTCAGTGTCTTTCCCTTTTGCATAGTCCTTGTTTCTTGAGCAAACAGGATCTGAAGATATAGAGAGGAAAAGATCAATAAGTACAATCGAATCTTCATGTCAATTGTATTTCAATGTAACTGAATCTCCATCAAATTCTGCATATGAATCATACCTTATCCAATCACCAAGATTGATATACCTGCTTTCGTCATCCAACTGAAAATCGATAGGGAGATGCCTGTGTCCGAAAATGAAATAATCATACCGTGTGTGCTTCAGGACGTCTCTGCAGTATTGAACCAACCACTCATTATCCTCACCCAAAAATTTCTCATCGGTATTTCCGGTTACAGCCCTGCTGCTCTTACTGAAATAATGTGCCAGAGACATTCCGATAAATGGAGGAAGTATGCTGAAAATAAATTTAGCGAAAGGATTGCGAAATATTTTTTTGATGAATTTATAGCCATGATCAGCAGGACCAAGTCCATCACCATGTCCGATCAAAAAAACCTTATCATTGAAGGTAAACGCCTTGGCATCAAAATATACTGGTATGTTCAACTCATCTTCAAAGTAACCAGACATCCACATATCATGATTGCCGACAAAAAAATGAACAGGAATACCTTTGTCTGTTATTTCGGCAAGCTTACCCAGGATCCTTACAAAACCCTTGGGGACGACCTTCCTGTATTCAAACCAGAAGTCAAACAGGTCGCCCAGAATAAAAATCACTGCTGCATCTGAGGATGCTTTTTCAAGAAAGGCAACAACTTTCTTCTCACGGGCTAGACTCGAAGCGTGATCAGGAATACCCAAATGAAAATCTGACAAGAAATATATTTTCTTCCCTTCAGGAATTTGCATATTCAAATATACTCAAGTAAATGGGATTTACTAAAGGGGCTATTTATCCAGCAGAAAACAAAATACCTCTTTCGGACCGTGAACACCAACAACCAAGGTCTTTTCGATGTCTGCTGTCCGACTGGGTCCTGTTGCAAACGAGATCGATGAGGGAAGCTGCGCACCATATTTTTTTTGAAGGATGGCAAGTGCATCCTTTACATCATACACCAGCTGACTGGTTTTCGCTATGCAAATATGTATAGGTGCATATACACTGGTTGTTCTTCCGGAAGACTCTGAAGTACTCAAAACCATGGAGCCAGTCCTTGCAACCAGCAATTCACATTTCGTGATGGCAACATCTGAATCAACAAGCTGCTTTTCTGTAAACTGATTGAAACCAAAAGAAGCCAATGCGCTCTTTATATTCTCATCAACACAATAAACATCATTCCACGATCTTTCATCAACCAACTGAGAAATTTTGACCACGAGCTCCTCTTCACTTTCACACAAAGAGAACTTACCTTGTAAAGAAGTGAATTTTTCTGCAAACATCACTGCCAGATCCTCATTGGTGGGAGCAAAAGAGAATTCAGTTTTATCAATAGCAGGAAATGGCTGGTCTGCACGTTGCGTTAGTGCTTTCCTGATATTTTTAAGTATCCCCTCTTTGGCCGAAGATGCTTCCATTATGATGCAGGATTTTGTTCCTCCGAGATCTCATTGGATCCACCATCGTTTGTTTCTGGTGCTGTTGGTTGAGTATCTTCTCCTTCAGCAAATATTTTCTTGTCACCATATGGACGCTTACCGATCAAATCCTCAACATCCTGCTGATGAAGAACTTCCCTGTCAAGCAATGCAAGGGCGATCTTTTCCACTTCAGCTTTCTTTTCCGTCAGCAACACTTTGGTCCGCTGATACGCCTTGTCAACCAGCTCTCGCACCTCGTTATCGATCAACTTTCCGGTTTCCTCACTGTATGGCTTTGTAAATGTATTCTCTTGCTGTGGGTCGTAAAAACTCACATTACCCACCTTATCACTCATGCCATACACAGTGACCATGGCATATGACATTCTGGTTACTTGCTGAAGATCATTTTGTGCTCCTGTTGAAATTTTTCCAAAGAATATTTCCTCACTTGCCCTTCCACCCAGGGTCATGCACATCTGATCGGTCAATTGCTCAGTGTTGTATAAATACTGTTCCTTCGGAGTGTATTGAGCATATCCCAGAGCAGCAACACCACGAGGTACGATCGTGACCTTCAACAATGGATAGGCGTGTTCAAGATACCAGCCGCATACAGCATGGCCAGCTTCATGATAAGCGATGATCTTTTTCTCTTCAGGAAGTATGATCTTGTTTTTCTTTTCCAGTCCACCAATCACCCTGTCTATTGCATCCTGGAAATCATCCATCTCCACTTCTGATTTTCCTTTACGGGCAGCGATCAGTGCTGCTTCATTGCACACATTGGCAATATCCGCACCTGCAAAGCCTGGCGTTTGTTCTGCGAGCTTATGAATGTCCAGTTTTTTGGAGTGTTTGACAGGCTTAAGATGCACATGAAATATAGTCTCCCTTCCTTTAACATCCGGCTTGTCAATACTGATCTGCCTATCAAATCTTCCTGGCCTGAGCAACGCACTGTCCAACACATCAGGTCGATTGGTCGCTGCAAGAATAATAATACCACTGTCACCACCAAAACCATCCATTTCCACCAGCAGTTGGTTGAGTGTATTCTCACGCTCATCATTGCTCATCATCATGTTCTTACCTCTGGCTCTGCCGATCGCATCGATCTCATCAATAAAAATTATACAAGGTGCCTTTTCTCTGGCCTGCTTGAAGAGATCCCTGACCCGGCTTGCACCAACCCCTACGAACATCTCAACAAAGTCTGAACCTGACATTGAAAAAAATGGAACCTGGGCTTCACCCGCCATGGCTTTGGCCAACAGCGTTTTTCCTGTTCCCGGAGGACCAACCAACAGTGCTCCTTTCGGTATCTTACCACCTAATGCTGTGTATTTCTTTGGATTCTTGAGAAAGTCTACGATCTCCATCACTTCCTGCTTGGCTTCATCAAGTCCGGCCACATCGGTAAATGTGATGTTCACTTTTGTACCCTTGTCAAACAATTGTGCTTTTGACTTTCCAATACTGAAGATACCACCGCCGCCGCCACCGCCGCCGGCTCCACCGCCCATTTTTCTCATCATCAGTACAAAAAGCAGTCCGAACATGAGCAGCGGGAAAAGAAAGTTGATCAGAGGGCCAAAAAATTCTGGGTCACTGACCGGATCAACGGGAACGGGAGTTAGTTCAGGATGATCTACAAAATACTTGTCAAGATTCTGCTGATAGTCATCCACCTTCGAATAGCTAAATTGAAAATGTGGTCCCTTGGAATTTTTTGCATACACAAGTTTCTCACCCAGTAATTCTTTGTACACTGGTTTATCGAGTGAATCCTTGATGATGTATACACGAACGACACCCTTGTTCTTTACAGGTTCAATTTTTTTGACATCATTATTGGAAAGCATCTTCTGCTTGAACTCAAGCTCCGTAACATTACTCGCATCAGGATTGACGCCGCGGGTGACCTGGTATCCGATCAAAACGACAGCTGCAATCACATAGATCCAGTAGAAACTGAACTTGGGGCCTTTCCCTGATGAAGGATTTCCCCCAGATTGCTTGTTGCGTTTGAAAGAGGGGAAAGGTCCTGACTTTTTATCGTTATTGTTGTCTTCCTGATTCATAATGATGCTTTGATCTTGATTATTTTTTTGACTTACTAACCGACGCCTTCGAAGAAACAGCTTTCTTAACACTTGGTTTTTTTACAGCGCCTTTTTTAACAATACTTTGTTTGCCGGTGCTGGATTTGGAAACCCCCTTGGATTCCACATCCTTCTTTTTGGAATTCACTTTGACAATCACTTCCTCATCCTCTTCAATTGCGACACCGTCACTCCACATCTCTTCGAGTTTATAAAACTTCCTGGTTTCGCTATGGAAAACATGAACAACTACATTCACATAATCGATCAGTATCCACTGAGACGCACTATGACCCTCGTGTTTATATGGTATCTCCCCACATTCTTTTTTTACACTCACCTCCACCCAATCGGCAATGGCCTTGACTTGGGTTGTTGAAGAAGCTTCACACACAATGAAAAAGTCTGATACGGCTTCTGTTATTTTACGAAGGTCCAGGGTAACAATATGCTCCCCCTTCCTGTCTTGTATGGCCGTGATGATCACCTTTAGGATCTTACTGCTTTTACTTAATCTCGCAATTTTTTTGATGGACCCCTTTTCTTCAGTTTTCGATGTCAAATGAATATTTTTTTTTGTTCTTGGAACGATAAATCAGGCTGCCTTGGGATCTCCGGGTACGTCTTTCCTCCGGCTAAAGTTTTTCTTGACTATCTTGCTCAAAAATACGAATAAATTTCTATCGTTGAGGGAGATGACAGGTCAACCTTTTATCATACTGGACACCACAGAAAGTACCAATAACCATGCCATAAATCAGGCCCGTTCAGGTACTGCAACAGACGGTACAGTATATTTTGCAATTGAGCAAACGAAGGGGAAGGGACAAAGGGCTAAGATCTGGCACAGTACAAAAGCTGAAAACCTCATTTTATCTACCATCCAGAGCAACAGAGGATTGAAACTACAACATCAATTCCTGATTTCTTGTGCAACAACCCTTGCTTGTCTTGATCTTGTATCAACCCATGCTGGCGATGATTTCAGGATCAAATGGCCGAACGACTTGTATTGGCGTGACAGAAAGGCAGGAGGTATACTAATAGAAAACATCATCAAAGGCAATTCCTGGGAGAAAGCCATTATCGGTATCGGGATAAATATCAATCAGACCAACTTCCCTGAGATGTCAAATTACCCCGTTTCGCTTAAACAGATCAGTGGCAAGACATTTGATCCAATTGACTTGGCAAAAGAGCTATGTGGTTTACTTGAACACAGACTAGCTGCGTTAGAAACAACAAGTGCTGACAAAGTGCTTGCTGAATACAATGCTAAACTTTACAAACATCAAGAGACAACTCGATTTAAAAAAGGTAACATGACTTTTGACGCAATGATCAAAGGCGTCAATCAAAATGGTCAACTCATCCTCAAGCACAGTATAGAGGAGGAAGTTGATTTCGGCGAGGTGGAATGGGTGTTATAAACCAAAGCCTGCAGCGATCTCGTCCGCGTGCACTTTAACTTTAGGCTTGGCAATGATTTTAACGACCACCCCCTTTTCATCGATCAGAAAGGTCGTGCGGAACACCCCCATATATTTGTTGCCATAGAGTGATTTCTCACCCCAGACCCCATACTGCTCAACAAGTTTCTTATCAGTATCAGCAATGATCCTAAATGGCAGTTTGTGCTTGGCAATGAATTTGAGATGCGACTTCTCATCATCCGGACTCACGCCAATGACTTCAATACCTTTTTTGGCAAGAGCCTTGAAACCATCCCTCAGATTACATGCCTGCACTGTACAGGTACTGGTATCGTCTTTTGGATAAAAGTAAAGGGCCAGTTTTTTTCCTTTGAAATCAGCCAGCTTGATCTTATTGCCATCCTGATCGACAGCAGTAAATGATGGCGCTTTTTTACCTTCTTCCAGTTTCATATGCTATTTTTTTAACGTCTGTTGATATACCATTCCCTTGTAACACTGTTACCAGCAACATCTTTAACAACAACAGAAAGTTTATGTTCACCAGCAGGTAAATGTTCATCGACTGTATAGATAAAACTATTACCGGAAGGTTGAAACATAAGCCAATGACCATCAACGGCTGCTCTGAACTGATCAATGACCTTGTGGTTATCGATCACATTGATCATCATTCTGGTTCCGGCAGATACAGTTGTGCCATCGGCAAATGAAGCACTGATCACCGGTGGTTCAATATCCTCTATGAGTTGAAAAAAACCCAGGTCGCGAAATTCTGCCGCAAAAAAACCCTTTTCCTCGACTGCCTTTTTAATGTCGGTTTTTGTTTTGTATGTTCTTTTTAGCAATACCCTGTCTGCATTGATCAAACCCGCAATCCGGTTTGGTTTGATTCGAACCGTAAATCGACTATGCACAGGAAGATGTTCAGGCAAGGTTTGAAATACCGATGAAAGTTCTGACTTGCTGTTTGCATAAAACGACTGAACCTTGAAATGAACATCATCATACAATGCATCTTCATGAAACACAAATTGGATCTGAGGATCGTCATACACATTCAGCTGACCTGCAGTCATCAACACCCCGTCTCTTTTCTGATAATTAGCCTGTCCCGACTTATACTGTGCTTTGAACTCAGCAACAACTGCATTTCCATTTGCATCTGAAATGGTGATAGAGAAAGAAGAAGAATTTTCATCAAGTTCAAAAAACCTTTTCTCCTCATGGAGTGTGTAGATATCCAATCCAAATTCCTTTGGTGGGAAAAGCATCTGATAGTAAGGTCCGCCCTTCATTTTTGTCATGTAATCGATATGACCATTGAGATACCGTGTTTCATCGTAACTGATGTTGTCCATTTTGAAGGAGGATAACTGAATGCCGTCTTGCGACAGGGATGCGCTAAAGATTCCATTTGGATTTGGGAAACCAGTGATCCGGTCAATTGCCTGGATTGCCACAAATACTTTTTCGAACGGAAGTTCAATTGTCTTATCCACCACATATTTATTTCCTCGTTTTGTCATGCCAACAAGAACCGGCGTTTGTTCAAATATGCTGCGGTCGCGATCGTAAAAAGCAATACGATAAAGATCTGGAGGCGTTACATCGGTGAGTGGAAACTTGAGAAGCAATGGATTTAAACAATTCTCCGTTCTAGTATCCCTGATCTCATAATGTACATGCGGACCCTGAGAAGCTCCGGTGTTGCCGCTGTATCCAATCAGCTGCCCCCGTTTTACAGGGATGATTTCAGGAGGAACCTTCAGGTCTATCTTCCAGCTCTCTTGTGCATACTGTTGTTCCTTCAAATACTCCTCAGCAGCAGGAATGAACTTGTTCATGTGCGCATACAGGGTGGTCGTGCCATTGGGGTGATCTATATATATTGCCCTGCCGAATCCACCTGTTTCAATCTTCATCCTTGATATGTATCCATTAGCAGGGGCATACACCGGCAGGTTTTCCCTGGAATCGGTCGAAAGATCAAGTCCCATGTGAAAATGATTCGGCCTCATTTCCCCAAAGTTTGCATTCAACTTTGGTTTTATATTGAGCGGATAGGAGAAAAATGCTTGTCCGTTTACCTGCTGAATTGCTGTAAACCAAACTAAAAAGAGACCAAGAATTGAAACACCAACTTTCCTACAATTGCCATTCATGCTGCAAAACTACTAGAGGTATTCCTGAGTTTCTTGTTTTTTTAAAAAAAATAATAACGTGATACAACTTTTTTACACCTGATGTTGTCTATATAAAAGAAACACATGAAAAACATCTTAAGCAAAATAGTATTGATAGTAACATCTGTCTTCGCCTTGTTAGGGTCGGTCAGGAGAAAGAGCGATGAACCCACACGAGATGCAATAGACATGGGTAAAAAAGGGGATCCCGTGATTGTCGAGGATTACGAAATGGCTGCTTATCACAATCATGCATAGATTTCCACTAAGTTTCAACAGATTCCAACCTTATCACAAATAGATGAATATTTACTTCCGAAAGTAAACTCCATCTATTACCTTTGCCATCCGGGAATAACCCGGTTTTTTTGTGCCCTTAACTCACTATATATAACTTCATCCCATGCCAAAAGATCCCTCAATAAAATCAGTACTCATCATCGGTTCAGGGCCAATTATCATCGGCCAAGCCTGTGAATTTGACTATTCAGGAACCCAAGCAGCGAGAAGTCTGCGCGAAGAGGGTATCAAAGTCATCCTGATCAACTCCAATCCGGCGACGATCATGACCGACCCGATGATGGCAGACAGGGTTTACCTACTTCCATTGAACACAGAGAGTATCGAACAAATATTGAGTGAGAACGATATCGATGCTGTGCTTCCTACGATGGGTGGACAAACAGCACTGAATCTTGCCAAAGAAGCCGAAGAACTGGGAATCTGGGAGAAATACAATGTGCGCCTCATTGGGGTGGATATCAAAGCAATTGAAAAAGCGGAGGACAGGGAAAAATTCAGACAATGGATGATCCGTATGGGGATCTCTGTCGCCCCTGCAAGAACTGCCAATTCATTTCTTGAAGGAAAAGAGTTTGCGCAGGAGATCGGATTCCCGCTCGTGATCCGGCCTTCGTTCACTTTGGGTGGGACCGGCGGAGGATTTGTTCATAGCAAGGAATATCTCGACGAAGCACTGCAACGTGGTCTCTCCGCTTCGCCGATGCACGAGGTGCTGGTAGAGAAGGCGGTATTGGGATGGAAAGAATTTGAGCTTGAATTGCTCAGGGACATGAACGATAACGTGGCCATCATCTGTACAGTGGAGAACTTCGACCCCATGGGTGTCCATACGGGCGACTCCATCACGGTTGCGCCAGCAATGACACTGAGCGATACAGCATTTCAGTTGATGCGCAATACGGCCATTAGAATGATGCGTGATCTGGGGAACTTCGCTGGTGGGTGTAACGTTCAATTTGCACTTAATCCTGAAACGGAAGAGATCATCGCCATCGAGATCAATCCACGCGTAAGCCGTTCCTCTGCGCTGGCTTCAAAAGCCACCGGTTATCCGATCGCAAAGATCGCTGCGAAACTCGCACTCGGATACTCGCTTGATGAACTGAAGAATCAGATCACACAAACTACTTCAGCATACTTTGAACCTGCGCTGGATTACGTGATCGTAAAAGTGCCAAGATGGAATTTTGACAAATTCAAAGGGGCAAACGATACGCTTGGA
>JBKCFW010000105.1:0-5692 GCA_046303675.1 bacterium | reverse complement strand
AAGTTTTGGTAAGAAGCGGAAAGAGCCTAAAACAGTTGATCTTACTCCTGCTCTTGAATTTAAAACGGTTAGGGATACTGTTGTGAAACGAGATACCATTTGGGTAGAAAAAAAACCTGTTTCATCCGTTTCTGCTGAGCCCGTAACTGAGCAGCCGGCGCCATCGGTATCAGATACCATGAAGCTCGCTATATATTTTGACTTCGATAGTTATAGTCTGTCAAAGAACAGCTTCGAGGTGCTAAATGCTGTGGTTGCATATCTAAAGTTGAACGATAAGGTTCAATGTCTGCTTCATGGGTATACTGATCTAGAAGGACCTTTGGCGTATAATCAACGACTCTCAGAAAACAGGGTAAATACCACCAAGAATTATCTTATGAGTTACGGCATTTTGCCTAATAGGATATTGACTGAGTCATTTGGTAAAAGCAAGGCTGTTATACCTAACGATGGCAAATACCTTGCCTGGAAAAACAGGAGGGTGGAAATCTTACTGATTGGACAATAAGCATTTATAGTTGCTGATATTTTTAAAATCCGTAGGATCCTTCTCCGATTTCTTTATCAGTTTTGTTTACTAATTTATTTAGTATATATTTACTAAATAAATTAGTAATTATGAGTGACGAATTCTATAACGGGGCCGCAGCTGTGTATAATGGCTCTAAAAATTTCACACAGCAGGATGTCAAGACACTTAACGCCACTGGATTTGGTGCTGCAGCAGATGATTATGCCGGTAGGGGCATCGATCTGAATGAACAGTTGATCCGCAATAAGCCGGCAACTTTTTTCATGCGTGTCCGTGGTGAGGCCATGGTTGGTGCTGGAATCTTTGACGGGGATACAGTAATTGTTGATCGCAGCATCAAGCCTGCCAATGGCAAGGTGGTGATCGCAGTGCTTAATGGCGATATGCTGATCAGGCGTTTTGAACAAACCTTCAATAAGATCCGACTTATTCCGGAGAGTCGACTTGCACCAATTGAAGTGGATCCACTCGCCGAATTTTCAATCTGGGGAGTCGTAACATATGTCATCCACAAGGTTTAATGACAGGGGGTGGGGGTATGTATGCCATTGTCGACTGCAATAGTTTTTACTGTTCCTGCGAACGCTTATTCAGGCCGGATCTTTACAATAAACCGGTAGTGGTCTTAAGCAATAACGACGGGTGCATCGTCTCGCGTACCGATGAAGCGAAGAAGCTTGGCATCAGCATGGGTGCGCCGCTTTTTCAAAGTCGGCAATTGTTAAAGCAACATGCTGTTGCAGTATTTTCTTCCAACTATCATTTATATGGTGATATGAGCATGCGGGTGATGGATACCCTCAGGTTCCTTGCCGATGATGCTGCGCACCATTGCATTGAAGTCTATTCTGTCGATGAAGCATTCATCAATCTTGATCACTTGCCTCTATATGCACTTAATGATTTTGGAGAGAAGATCCGGGATACAGTAGGGCAGTGGACCGGTATACCGGTGTCAGTGGGTATTGCGCCTTCCAAAGTATTGAGTAAGGTAGCGAACCGATTGGCTAAAAGGGATAAGCAAGGCAGTGGTTGTGTCATGGTGTTGGATGATGAGAAAAAACTTAAGGCTGCTTTAGAGTGTACCGATGTTGCTGATCTATGGGGCATAGGACGGCGGTACGCAAAAAAACTCAAAGAGGAGTATGGAATTAATACCGCCTGGCAACTGAAACATATGCCACTAGAGTGGGCGAGAAAACATTTGGGTGGAGTTGTGGGGGTTAGGATGATTGAAGAACTCAACGGAGATTCTCGGATCGTATTGAAAGACCCGCTGGAGAAAAAAAAGGTGATTGCAACCACCAGGATGTTTGGTAAACCCGTTTTTGATCTTTCTTCCCTAAAAGAAGCGGTGGCTACTTTCACATCCAGGGCGGCAGAAAAACTTCGGCGGCAATACAGTGCGGCCGGTTCAATAACTGTTTTCGTTGTGACCAATGGACAGGCTGGTAAGGCGTATGCTTATGATCCTCAATACATCAGCCGATATTTTATTCTTGTGTCCCCTACATCTGATACTGCCGTGCTGATTTCCAGTGCTTTGCCAATAGTTGAGTCTGTATACCACAGCGGAATGAAATATATAAAAGCCGGAGTGATGCTCGGAGATATTGTACCCCAGGATGCACTTCAGGGAGATCTTTTCGAGCCAGTTGTTCATAAAGAGCGGGCACCTCTTATGAAAGTAATTGATAATCTTAATGTTAGCATGGGTGAAGGGATGATCAAGTTTGCGTCTGTTGGACTAACAAGAGATTGGAAAATGAGACAGGAGATGAGAAGCAAAAGGGCTACGACGAATTGGAAAGAGCTTCGGGAGGTGATGTAAACAAATGAAAATGAAACTATTATAGCAAATCCATATCATATGCGTAAATAAAAAACGCCCACGGAAGTGGGCGTTCGGTCTAGGATATTGCATTTAAAACGGGTTGATCTGGCCCATATAATGGGGAGTCCCTACTTTAAATGGTAGTGCAAATTTCGTTCATTTAAAATCCGCACAATATTTTTTATAAAACCAATTAATACAAAATAGTCTCATTTTAATACATTATGTTTTAAAATAAAAAAATATGTATTTTTATTTCAATTTGTGTGTTTTTTAATCATGAATTCGATGGCTCGGTATAAAATATTTTTACAAATACTATTTTTTTTAATGTGTGTTGTTCTCGTAAGGGCGCAGGACACGGTTTTTGTCAAGAAATATACTTTTGATGAAAGTGTCAACAATGTAGATAGTGATGGCAAGAATTTAATTGTCAGGACCGCAAACAAACTATATCTCCTTGATAATGATGTATTTAAGCCGATAGACAATATTGATTTGTCGGGTGGTCGGTATACATGGATCCGTGGTAATAACAAAGAGTCCGGGTTTGCAACATTCAATACAAATTTTATTGCTGATGAAAAGCAGACAAGTAAAGACCTATTGGGTGATCTATTGCCGGGATCGCATCATCCTAACATTACTATAGCAGGTAGGGGAAAAAGCTTTTTTCTCAGTTATAAAGGAGGTGTATTGGAATATGAGGTTAACGGATTTTACAAGATTGAACATAAGGGTAAATCAGTGAGGTGTGTCTACAATGATGATACTATCAAGGTAACCGCTACCTATTCAGGTGTTTTTGTTGATACAACTTATTTGGCATTTGCCGAGGTGCCAACGCTTGGAGGTGATTATTCGAATGGTGAGGTGTCTAAGATCAACGACAAGTATTATATGTGTAAGGATTATATCATGGTATGGGAGGGAGATCAGTGGAGACGGATAAACAGACCGATGACAAATCCGACTTTTCTCAAGCTCAAGGAACGCGGTGGTAAGGTTTACTTTCTTAGTCAGCAGTCGGTAGGGGTCATCGACCTTATGACGGGAATCGTTACCGATACGTTATTTGATGATCATGGTGTTCTTTACGACATGAAGTGGATTGGTGATCAAATGATAATAGCCGCAGAGGATGGACATCTTTATTTTTTATCGAATGACGCAGAGCCTGAAAAAATACTTGTTGGATCTTGTATATATGACATCAATGTAAATGGCGATGTGGCAATCTTGTCGTGTAAGGATGGCGTGTATAAGTATCACTTAGCCACAAAACGCGTTGAGAAAATGTTTGACTTGATTGAAGCGGTTCAGAGTTTGTATGTGGAGAATGAATTACTGGTGAGTACGTTTAGCGGACTTTATGTTGTTCATAATCAACAGTTGTATAATCTAGTGCCCTATGTTGAGTTTAATAAGATGGCATTGTCACAGTGGGAAGACCGTGTATTTGCCGGATCTATTGAGGGGTTGTATGTTATCGATCGTGGCCAACTTATTTATGATATAATCCCTGGCTTAACGCCTTATAAAGTAGCGACAACAACACCTTCAACATACATTTATATATTCTTGATTTCGTTGGTTGTTCTTTTTGGTATTCTTTACTTCACCATACGTAAGCGCCAAAAAAAATTACAAGTGGAGATTATGAAGCGCACGAAGATCACGCCGGACAGTATCCGACAAGTAATGCTTCAAAACGAACAGATCATCAGTGTAGAGGCTGTAGCAGAACATTTCGCAACATCAACAGTCCAATTGAACAGAATACTTAAGCGTTACAATACCAGTGGACTCGCGTTGCTGAAGGAGATCAAAGGAGAAATCGTTCTTGCCATGATTGAGAAGCAAACTCCTCTTGACAAGATCTCAAATCGTGTAGGATATAGTATTGCCTTTATTAAGAGAAACTACCTGAAGAAACTCGATTAGAGCATGGTATGCTTTCTGTCATCATTACTGATTGCCGTTCTCCATCGCATTGCTTAACTTCGCATAAATTATTATCACATGTCAAAAGGTCCAGTCTCCCAGTTCATCCAACACCACTATCGTCATTTTAATGCTGCAGCATTGGTTGATGCGGCCAAAGGATATGAACAGCATCTTCTCGAAGGAGGTAAAATGATGGTTACGCTTGCAGGTGCAATGAGTACTGCGGAGTTGGGTGTTTCTCTTGCTGAGATGATCCGTCAGGGTAAAGTGGATATCATCTCATGTACAGGAGCAAATCTGGAAGAAGATATTATGAACCTTGTGGCACATAGTCATTACAAGCGGGTTCCTAATTATCGCGATCTCACTCCGCAACAGGAATGGGAATTGCTTGAGCAGGGACTGAACAGAGTGACCGACACCTGTATCCCTGAAGAGGAAGCCTTTAGGAGGATACAACATCATATAGTGAAACTGTGGAAGACGGCCAACGAAAAAGGAGAACGTTATTTTCCTCATGAGTTCATGTATCAGCTGCTCAACAGTGGTGTGATGAAAGCAGATTACGAGATCGATACAAAGGACAGCTGGATGATCGCTGCCGCTGAGCGTAACCTTCCCATCATTGTTGGTGGATGGGAAGACAGCACAATGGGTAATATTTTTGCATCCTACGTGATCAAGAACGAAATGAATGCCACAACCATGAAGAGTGGTATAGAATACATGGTGTGGCTTTCAGATTGGTATAGAAAAAACAGCGGAGGGAAAGGTGTTGGATTTTTTCAGATCGGTGGTGGAATTGCCGGTGATTTCCCGATATGTGTTGTGCCCATGATGTACCAGGATCTTGAATGGCATGATGTTCCATTCTGGAGTTATTTCTGCCAGATCAGTGATTCAACAACTTCCTATGGATCTTATTCAGGAGCGGTACCAAATGAAAAGATCACATGGGGCAAATTAGATATCAACACCCCAAAATACATTGTAGAGAGTGATGCCACGATCGTGGCGCCGCTGATCTTTGCGTACATACTCGGATGGTAGTTGAAATACATGGAAACCAATCCCAATCAATCCGTTCTTAGTTTCTATTGCGACCGTATTCATCGCAACGGTTGGGAGGAGATCGTTTTGCGTGATGAGACTACTGGTTTTTCTGCAACCATCATACCTTCAGCGGGAGGAATACTCAATTCGTTGATTACTACACAAGAAGGCAAGAAGATTGCGTTGATCGATGGATTTAAAGATGCAGATGATTGGAGGGCCAATCAAACCAATGGTTTTAAGAGTGCAAAGCTTTCGCCTTTTGCATGCCGACTGAATAACTCAACGTATACTTGGCAGGGCAAGGAATATACAGTTGAAAA
>JBKCFW010000104.1:0-5001 GCA_046303675.1 bacterium | reverse complement strand
GGTTTTGTTCCTACAATGGGGGCATTACACATGGGTCATATTGCTTTGTTCGAGCAAGCCAAAAAGAGCTGTGATATTGTTGTGGGAAGCATTTTTGTAAATCCCATTCAGTTCAATGATCCTGCTGACTTTGCAAAATATCCTAAGACAGTTGAAAGAGACTTGGAGATGTTGGCTGATGCAGCGTGTGATTATGTTTACCTCCCATCAGTAGAGGAAATGTATCCCGAAGGCATGTCAAACACAGGTCGGTATGACTTAGGCACGTTGGAAGAAATGTTGGAAGGAGAACACCGCCCGGGACATTTTCAAGGTGTTTGTGCAGTTGTACATCGCCTGTTGGAAACTGTAATGCCTGATGTCCTTTTCATGGGCAAAAAGGATTATCAACAAGTGGCGGTGATCCGTCAGTTGTTGAAGCTGGTTTCTTTCCAACAACATATTGAACTTATCGCCTGTGATACGATAAGAGAGAAATCCGGATTGGCGATGAGTAGCAGGAATGCCAGATTATCTGAAAAGCAAAAGATTCAGGCTACCGCTATTTACCAAGGGTTTTTATCAGTTCGGCGGTCACTTGACGAGGGATACAGGTCGGATCCTGATCCTTTGGACGATCAGTTCAGGCAATCATTACAAGTTGCTGGTTTTGAAAAGGTAGATTATGTTGCATTCTGCGATCCACAGACCTTAATCTCCCTTAATAAGCTTAACCAAACATTTGTTTTGTTAGTCGCTGCTACAATTGGAGGGGTTCGTTTAATAGATAATCATACTTTTGAGTTATGAGTTACCTAAAGGAATTTAAAAAGATCACCACCCAGAGTCTTCAGATCATGAAAGACAGGGGAGAAAAGATTTCGATGCTTACTTGCTATGAGTATTCAATGGCCAAGTTGCTCGATGCTGCGGGTATAGATGTGATGCTGGTTGGAGATAGTGCGAGTAATGTGATAGCGGGTCATGAGACAACGCTGCCGATCACCTTAGACCAGATGATCTATCACGCGCAATGCGTCGTTCGCGGTACTGATAGGGCATTGGTGGTAGTGGATCTTCCTTTCGGATCTTATCAGTCCAATAGTGAAATAGCACTTTCTTCAGCGATACGCATCATGAAAGAAACGGGTGCCCATGCAGTTAAATTGGAAGGAGGGCAGGAAGTATTGGAGAGTATAAAGAAAATCGTGAAAGCAGGAGTTCCTGTGATGGGACATTTAGGATTGACCCCCCAAAGTATTTATCAGTTTGGAACGTATGGTGTCAGGGCAAAAGAAAATGAAGAGGCTGAATTGTTGAAGAAGGAAGCGGCGCTTCTGCAGGAGGCAGGGTGTTTTGCTTTGGTGTTAGAGAAAATACCCGCAGTACTAGCAGGAGAGGTCAGCAAGCAATTGAAGATCCCTACGATCGGCATTGGTGCAGGTGTAGATTGTGACGGGCAAGTGCTTGTCATGCATGATATGCTCGGAATTAATACAGATTTTCATCCGAGATTTTTACGTCGCTACGCAAACCTTGGTGAGGTGATCCCTCAGGCTGTAAAGCAATATGTTGCTGATGTCAAAGGCAAAGGATTCCCGAATGCAGAGGAATCATATTGATGATCTCAGATTCTTTAACTCTCTTATGGCATTCAACCATTTTGAAAGTATCTTTGTTGTGCTAAAAGTAACAACATAGTCATGCAGATACAGGTATTAAAGTCGAAAATTCATAATGTCCACGTCACAGAAGCCAACATCGATTATATTGGAAGTATTACGATTGATGAGGACCTTATCGATGCAGCGGGTTTGGTTGCAGGAGAACAAGTACATGTATTGAACCATCGCAATGGTGAGCGATTGATCACATACGTGATCGTTGGTCCAAGAGGATCAGGTGTTATCTGCATGAATGGTCCGGCTGCGTTAAAAATCAGTAAGGGAGACAAAGTGATTGTTGTTTCTTATGCCTCTATGACTCCTGAAGAAGCAAAGGTATTCAAGCCAACAGTTATTTTCCCGGGTGCGGATAACAGGCTTGTCTCTTAAACAGTAAGAGATAGATATTTTTTAGACAGCAAGAGATAGATATTTTTTTAGACAGTAAGAGATAGATATTTTTTTAGACAGTAAGTGATAGATATTTTTTAGAAATCATTTCGAAACAATACAGTTCGAATCAAAACCCTCTCTGCAATTCCTTCTTCTTCTTCTCCAATGTCATTCTTAGCTCTCGATCTTTATTCTCAGCTCTTGATCTTTATTCTCAGCTCTTGATCTTTATTCTCAGCTCTTGATCTTTATTCTCAGCTCTTGTCCGTCATTCTCACCCCTTGATCTGTCATTCCGAGCGAAGCGAGGAATCTAAAGGAAGTGTTTAGTTGTTTATTCGTTGAGTTGTTTAGGGCCAAACGACTAAACATCTAAACATTTTATTCAAGGAGTATGCGAATTCAGATCCCTCGCTGCGCTCGGGATGACATATAAAGGGGAAGGGATAAGCTATAAGGGACGAGGGACAAGAGAAATACAATGTTTATTTGTTTAGGCGTTTAGTGGATTAGTGCTAAACGTATAAACAACTAAGCAACTCTAAACCTCCCTAAACTTCCCTAAACCTTGTATTTCACTTGTCCCTCATCCCTCGTCCCTTGCTGTATAACTGTAGCCTCGTCAGGAATCCCTGCCTGCCGGCAGGCAGGGAACCTGAATATGTAACTTCGAAAAAAAAAGATGATTTTTTTGTAGCCTCGTCAGGAATCGAACCTGAATCTGGAGCTTCGGAAACTCTTATACTATCCATTGTACTACGAGGCCAGTTGTGTGCGAAGTTACGCAATGAATTTTAGTAAAAATCTGTTATATTAGTTTTCAAAACCAACTAACTTGAAAAGGATATCTCTTTACTCAGCTGCATTTTTTGCTGCTGGATTATCATTACTTGTTGCAATTGTATTGTTGCTTACCGGAAAAATGGAATCAACAGGTCCGTTTGTTATTGCATCCCTCATCTTGGTTGGAATAGGGTTTCGCGGCTATGAACAATTGAAAGGCTTTGCTTTTACCATATTGATCTTTGCAGCTGTCTCTTCCGCATTATATTATCCTGATTATTTTCTCGTTTGGGGTGGATTTAAATTGACAGGACTGATCATACCTCTTTTGCAGATCATCATGTTTGGTATGGGAGCCTCCATGAGCATGAATGATTTTGTAGCCGTTGTCAAAACGCCAAAGGGTGTTATGATAGGCGTTGCCAGTCAGTTTATCATCATGCCTTCTTTGGGTTTTATACTGGCAAACATCAGTGGTTTTGAGCCTGAGATTGCTGCGGGGATTATTTTGGTGGGTTGTTCTCCAAGTGGACTCGCCTCTAATGTGATGGCTTATCTTGCAAAAGCAAACTTGGCTCTTTCGATCACCATTACTTCTATTACAACCTTGCTTGCACCTTTCATCACTCCTCTATTGATGAAGTTACTTGCAGGTGAGTTCATCGAGATCAATGTAGTAAACATGATGATAGAGATCTCAAAAATGATCATCCTTCCGATTGCTGCTGGTTTGATCTTCAACAAATTATTCTCAGGTAAAACAAGTTGGTTAGATAAGGTTATGCCTATTGTATCGATGCTGGGTATTGCCATGATCATTGTGGTCATCACTGCTTCGGGCAGGAACAGTTTGCTTACAATCGGCCCTTTGCTAATTGTATTTGCTTTGCTTCACAACACTTTCGGATATGTTTTGGGTTACTGGTCTGCACGATTGTTTAAAATGAGTGAGAGCGATTCAAGAACAGTAGCCATTGAAGTAGGATTGCAAAATGCAGGGCTTGCTTCTGGAATTGCAAAGGGGTTGGGTAAAATTGCAACGATCGGACTCGCAGCTGGTGTATTCGGTCCGCTGATGAATATCACAGGATCTATGCTTGCTTCCTATTGGCATAAGCGAGTACCTAAAGATTATGTTGAACAGGATCCTACTTTTAAACATTGATGTATTAAGAATAAAAGAGATCGGTCATGAACGTGCGTATTCTTTTTTTATCTATTTTTTTTGCGGGTATCTTTTTCCAATCCTGTACAACACTTCCTGCCCCGGATAAAGACAATGGAGGGTTGTTCCTCCCTGATGCATTTGGTGCTGTTGTGGTAGTAGATAGTCTTCCATCAGTAGCACGTCATCTCACTGTAAATGAAAACGGAGATATTTATGTAAAAGGTCGTTTTGATAAAGAGGGAGGCAATAACTGGGCGCTACGTGATCTTGATGGTGACGGCAAGGCGGATAGCATCAAGAACTTTGGAAAGTTCAAAAGTGAAGGGGCATATTCAACGGCGATGAAAATTCATAATGGCTATCTCTATACCAGTTCAGAAATGTTGGTATATCGATATAAGCTGAAAAAAGGGGAGCTTGTACCAACCTCAGAGCCAGAAGTGATTGTGGTAGACAGTGGTGCAAGAAGAGAGCACAACACGAAACCCATTGCATTTGATAATAAGGGAAATATATATGTTGCTTTTGGTGCAGCATCAGATGCTTGTCAGGAAAAGAATCGTGTTCAGTCTTCTCCGGGAATGCTCCCATGTCCTATTCTTGATTCTAATGGTGGCGTGTGGATGTTTGATGAAAGCAGACTGAACCAGTTTCGAACAAGAGAGGGAAAGCGTGTTGCAACCGGACTTCGTAGTGTAGTTGGACTGGATTGGAATTTTCAGGATAATTCGCTTTATGCAGTGGTTCATGGTCGTGATAATCTGCATCAAACATGGCCACAATTTTATTCAAGTTGGCAGAATGCCGTGTTGCCATCAGAGGGCTTTTACAAACTTCCTGCGGGAGCAAATGTAGGATGGCCTTACTATTATTATGATCAGTTGAAGGGTCAGATCATGTTAAATCCTGAATATGGTGGTGATGGAAACAAAGTATGTACTGACAGCAGCATCATCAAACCAGCTTATGGATTTCCAGGACATTTTGCTCCCAATGATGTGATCTTTTATACTGG
>JBKCFW010000103.1:0-14788 GCA_046303675.1 bacterium | reverse complement strand
TTTATCCTGATCACCCTTATCACTACGAATCATCTTTTAATGGGCTAATATGTCAAAAACAATACTACACAAAGCAAAGACAAGAGGAAACGCTGATCATGGATGGCTGCAAAGCTTTCACACTTTCAGCTTTGCTGGATATCACAACCCGGAAAGAGTACATTTTGGTGTGCTTCGTGTACTGAATGATGATACGGTAAAGGGAGGTATGGGTTTTGGAAAACATCCGCACGATAATATGGAGATCATCAGCATCCCTCTTGAAGGAGATCTCGAGCACAAAGATAGTATGGGCAATACCACGGTGATCAGAAAAGGTGACATACAAGTGATGAGTGCCGGCACTGGGATACAACATAGTGAGCATAATAAAAATGCTGACGAAATAGTGAAGTTTTTACAGATCTGGATCTTCCCGAACAAAAGAAATGTTCAACCAAGGTATGATCAGATCACCCTCAATGAACATGACAGAAAAAATAAACTTCAACAAATATTATCTCCTGATCCGAATGATGAAGGAGTTTGGATCAATCAGGATGCATGGTTTCATCTCGGACAGCTCGATAAGAATACTTCGATAGACTACTCCATAAAAAAATCAGGCAACGGCGTTTATGCTTTTGTGATTGAAGGAAGTTTTTCAATCAATGGAACTGAGCTCACCAGAAGAGATGGATTAGGGATATGGGAAACTGAAGGGTTTAACATCACCTCCACAGCTGATGGTTCTGAGATCCTCTTGATGGACGTACCAATGAAATTTTAACTGAGGCGCCGTTCAGTGCGGCGACAGATGTCGACAAGTTAGAAATAACAATGTTCCTATGTGATTTTTAGCACAAACAGATCAATAGGGTATGTTTATTTTTATCGGCGATCTTGAGATATGTCAACGCCAAAAACCAAACAGTTAACAATTGGACTAAAGGAAAACTGGAAGCAGTTTACCCTGTTGGTCATTGTCAATGCCTTTGTTGGTGGTATGATCGGTATGGAACGAACGATCTTCCCTCAATTCGCAGAGACAGAATTTGGCGTTGCTTCCAAAACGGCCATATTATCATTTATCACTGCATTCGGCATTACAAAAGCCATATCAAATTATTTCACCGGTCGATTGGCCAATCGCTTTGGCAGAAAAAATCTCCTGCTGTTTGGCTGGTTGATTGCTATTCCAATACCTTTTATACTGATCTATGCCCCTGCATGGAGTTGGGTGATAGGAGCAAACATATTGTTGGGTGTTAGTCAGGGCCTGACCTGGAGCAGTACTGTAGTCATGAAAATTGACCTGGTTGGTGAGAAAGATCGTGGCTTGGCAATGGGATTGAACGAATTTGCCGGATATATGGCTGTTGGAATCATTGCTTTTCTGACAGGCTATATTGCCAACACATATGGAATAACACCATACCCGTTCTATATAGGTATCGTTATTTCGATCCTAGGTTTTCTGCTCACGTTGATCTGGGTAAAAGACACCAGTGTATTTGTCCATCACGAGGCTGCGAGCAGCTCGGTTGAAAAACTCAATAAGGTTTTTCTAGAAACAACATTCAAAAACAAAACATTGAGCTCAGTCACACAGGCTGGCATGATCAATAACCTTAACGATGGTATGATATGGGGACTATTGCCCATCTTGCTGTTATCACTCCATTACAACAACAAGGATATTGGTATCATTACCGCCATCTATCCTGCAGTATGGGGTATCGCACAATTATTCACGGGAAAAATGTCCGATCACTACTCAAAAAAGTCAATGATATTTTGGGGCATGCTTTTGCAAGGAATAGCAATTCTCTTCATTCCATTTAACAACAGTTTTGTAGTATTATCCGGACTATCAGCAATGCTTGGACTAGGCACCGCATTAGTATATCCAACATTTCTCGCTACCATTGCACAATCCACAAATCCACATCAGAGAGCAGAAAGCATGGGCACGTTTCGCCTTTGGCGTGATGCAGGTTATGCGTTTGGCGCCATAATATCTGGATTGACAGCAGATTACTTTGGAATAACAAATGCCATATTGTTGATTGGGGTTTTAACGATGATATCGTCTCTTATCATTAAGATCAGAATGCCCGAAGAATATCAAAAAGGAATACAATGAAGTGGAAGAAGTTGAAAAAGCAATTTCAAGTAAATAAAAAATCAACTTATTGATTTGTGAAGCAAAGAAGAATATGAGCAGGCACTTATTCCAGATGCTCACCACATGGCAATTGATGAACTCTTTAAAAATGTCAAATAGATTTCTCCCCTTTGTTCAGCAAAAAAGTCCAATACCAACACAATACCCGATTGAATAAAAAGGCCTAAACCAAGTCCATTCCAAAACATGTGGCCTCTAAAAAAATACATTAACACCGCCCCTAAAATGATCAAGGCGATTTCAACATACCTGAAGATCACAAAGTTTTGCATCACTTTTTCCATTCTTGGAATTTCTTCAGTCTTAATCATTACTGGATCATTAGAAATGTGATGCTCAACTCGTGCAATATCTTTTGGTGTTCTATAGATGAGCGTAATGCCAACAATCATTTCCAGGATTGATACTATTATGAATGGGATGGCGACTCCTTTCCAAAAAGAGGTTTTAAAAGAGAATAAAAAAAAGATGGCCAATACTAGTCCAATGATCCCAATTCCTAAAAAGACATAACTCTCGGATTTTTCACCCGAAAAATACTTTACTACCTGATTCATACTTTATAATTTGAAGAAACGCTTGTTCATGCTTACCATAAAATTATTGCCAAAGAGTCTATTCAAGAGGATAAAGAGTTTAGCGTCTTTACCTGCGATATATCTCAATGTGCGTTTGCCATCTGTAGCAGCTTGATAAATAACTTTTGTAACAACATCAGTGGAGGATGCATTTTTTATCATTTTTGAAAATGCAGTCATTATTTTAGTCACAATGTTTTGGTACGCAACCAATGTTTCGTCATTATTAAAGTCAAAAGAACGACCTGCAAAATCTGTAGCAATCGCGCCTGGTTCAACTATTTTAACTTGTCCACCAAATTGTTCAACCTCATATCGCAAAGATTCTGAAATACCCTCAACCGCAAATTTGGTTCCATGATATAATGACCCCAAGGGGAACGTTATTTTTCCTCCCATTGATGAAACGTTTATTATGATGCCTTTTCTATTTTCTCGAAAATGTGGAAGAACTGCTCGAGTAACATCTAATAGCCCAATCACATTGGTATTAAACTGACGTATGATATTTTCTCTTGGAAATGATTCTAATGGTCCATAAGCGCCATAGCCCGCATTATTCAGTAATACATCGATGCCTCCAAATCGTTGAATACCTAAACGAATAGCTTCATTGATTGAATCTAAATCCAGTACATCAAGTTTTGCCACAAGAATATTCTCCAGGTTGACCAACTCTTTCTCCTTTTCAGGATTGCGCATTGTTGCAATAACATTCCATCCTTTTAAATGAAAATATTTGGCCGTTTCTTTTCCGATACCACTGCTAGCACCTGTAATTAAGATCGTTTTATTCATTTTGATATGATTTAAGTTGCAAACCTATCAGTACTTGATGACACCAACAACATTAGAGTATGGTCTATGGTCTATATTTATTTATCCACACGTATATTTGCAGCATGTTGATCAATGAACTATCAAAGAAAACAGGCATATCAGCCCATACCATTCGCTTTTATGAAAAGTCGGGACTCATCCAAGGAATCAGAAACGAAGCGATAAAATCCAATAATTATTTTCATTATGATGAAGAGACCGTTGAAAGACTTGAATTCATTCAGGATGCGAAGTCGGTTGGATTTACCATAAAAGAGATCGGATTGATGATCGATGCCTGGTACAATGAAGTGTATTCCAAGAAAGAAAAAATTGCTGTCCTGAATGACAAGCTAGCCTCGCTCGATAATAAATTGAAAGAGATAAAAGCGATGCAAAAGAAGATCGGCCAATTCAAGGATGATGTGATTCATAACAGATGCTAGAAAGATGAGTCAAGCTTGAACAACTCATTAAGTTATAAAGTCTAAATAAGTGTCTCGATTGATTAATGTAAATGATGCATCAGGATAAGCTGTATGAAATGCAAGAGGTATTTTTATTCTACTTTCAAGTCCATATTTAATTTCATAAGCATCTAAAGTACCATGATGGATTTCAATCAAATCAATTTCTTTTTGCAGATAGTTACGCCAAAAATACATCTGTCGATCTTCCCCTTTGTATGCATTCCTTTTAATTCGCTCTGAAATAATATAATTCTCCCAGAGCGCCCCAACATCATTTCGTAGTGTCAATATGCGGAAATCGTTGATTATTGCATTTCTAATACCATTGTCATAAAAATACCATTTGACTCCTTTAGCCACTTCATTTCGCAGATTAGTACTATAAGATGGAAGCTTAAAAATGATAAAAACTTTTTGTAGCAGATCTAAATAATGTTCAACTGTTATTTTATTGATACCAAGTTTTGTTGAAAGCTCATTATATGAAACAACTGAACCCACCTGAAAAGCTATCAACCTTAAAAGATCGATCAGTTTGTTTGAATGTTTGATACCGGCAAAGGAAAGAATATCTTTCAGCAGATAAGACCTTATTAACTCTTTAAGATAATCTTCCTTCTCTTTCATTGAATTCAGTTGAAAAATTTCAGGATAGCTACCTAGAATCATACGCTCATCAAAATTTGACTTAACGCTAAGTGGATCGGTTCCCAGCTCCAGTTGTGATATAGGAAAAAGGTTAAATGTATACTGTCGACCTGTGAGAGGCTCCCCTGTTTTGTTAACCAGGTCTAATGAAGAAGACCCTGTAGCAATGATGGTTAATTCAGGCTGAGTATCAATCATCAATTTAAGTATAGAGCCAATATCCGGAATAGATTGCGCCTCATCAACGATCAACAATTTAGCATTACCGATCATTCGATTGTAATTTGCTATTGTCCGCTTTGACAGCATTTCCTGCACATCAAAATCTTCTGCGTTGAGCATAAGCTTCTGCCCCGTATATTTCTCGCTAACCTTATTTATTAAATAGGTTTTTCCTACCCTTCTTGTCCCAAAAACTAAAATAACCTTATTCCGACCTATTATTTTGTTGATATCGGCCTCAAGCATTCGTATTATATCCATAAGCATGAATTGAGGCACAAATATAGATAATTGTCAGTGTAGTGACTATTTTTATATATAATTTAGTCAATTCAATAACGTTATTCTATATTTTAGGGACAAAGCCCAGGAATTAAATAAGGTATAGCATAGATAGTAAACGCTCACAAATCTATCTAAAAGATTAAAAAATAACTATTCCTGATTGGAATAGAATCATCCTCCAACGGGAGTATTATAGTTAAGCATATAGCTTGACATTTTAGCCAATTAATGAAATATTATCCTAAATCATGCAGGCTGTTTTAGCCTTGTAAAAAGATTAGATAGCGCATACATAGCAACCCCAAAGGCAACGCCAACTATAATAAATACCTGTTCCATGATGCCAGTTGCGGAAAATGAGAGTTTCAGAAGAATGGTAGATATTACAAAACTTGAATTGCGTATGATGAGTGGATAATCATCTGTGTATAAGAGTGAAATAAGAAGAATGATTACATCACTTATAATCAGCAAAGAAAAGAAATGATCAAAGAAAATACTATTGATATCAATGGCAGATTGAAGATCATGGGTTGCAGAAGTATCCATTATCCAGTCAACAAAAGAATATGCTGCAAGAAATAGAGATATAAACAACAAAACTACTGAGAGATATTTTTTTGCAGCTATAAATCGCTGCATCTTCGATGCCTGAGCTGTCTGTGGTTCTTGAACAATAGACTGTGGAGAAAAGTATCTGTTTATTTTATAAAAAATGAAGATCAGTCCAAACACTACAAAAACGGTAGCAAGATCAAACCATAACTCATTATAAAAATGCCCATCGATACTTGTATTTGCTAAATCCAGATGTGTGATATCTTTAAAGATACCGCGAATCAAAATAAGGGTGATGATCTCATATTGCTTGCCAATATAGATCGTAGTGGACTGCGGTAAATAATAAAGCAATAAGTAAGCTTCATAAACAAGCAGAAAAGAAAATGGTGTGTAGATCGCATTGATCGGACTTGCCAGCAATCTTTTTGGATCTATGTTCAACAAATATGTATTTGTGAAGTACAACCCCAAATGAAGCAAAAAACTGATGATGGCTATGTATAAAATTAATTTCCCTATCCGAGCGCGCAGCTTTGTTGAAAAAAAATTATCTGATGTGAGTTTTGCCATCACCTATATCATTGATGACTTAAGTTAATGAAAATTGAGTGTACTAAGAGCATTTACCACTTAAATCTTGAATCGAAGTAAATAATACGAAAGATAGCGCCCGTCATTCACATGATGATCAATGACTTAGCTATAGAATGACAAACTCATTTTTTTCTACTATTCGCTTTAACAAACACCATGCAATGCTGCCACGGAAGATTACTGATGTTCTTCTCTAAACGAAATCCTGCAGCTTTCAATTCTTTGACGGCTTGCGCCTCGCTCATTTTGTGTATCGCTTTGATTGGAACATTATCATCTTCTAATCTGAATTCAACCAATACCAGTTTCCCATCGGGCTTTAGTGACTTGTGCATCGACAAAGCCATTTCATAGGGAAACGAAAATTCATGATATACATCAACCAGCAACATCATGTCCATGCTGGAAGGCGGAAGCGAAACTGATTTTTCTTTTCCCAGCACGGTGACAATATTTGAAATATTTTCCTGCTGCATGGTTGCTTTCAGGTATTGGATCATTTCAGGTTCAATATCAACAGCAAATACTTTTCCATTTCCAATGCGTTTAGATAATAACCTGCTATAATATCCGCTGCCTGCACCAATATCGGCAATCTGCATGCCCTGTTTAAGATCGAGATTCTTGAGTAATAATGAAGTATTCTCTTCGATATCCCGCTCCGGTCGTTCGAGCCAGTCAATTCCATAGTGACTCATGACATGAGCAATTTGTCGGCCCATATACCATTTCATAATACCATTCGGATCGCCGGGCTTAAAGACATACCGTTCCTGCGCTTGCAATCCTGTTAAAAGAAAGAAAGCAATGACAGTAAATTGAAAGCTGAGTAGCTGACGCATATTATCAAGGTATGAAATTATTAACCGAAAAAATATAAGTAAATTTTAAAAAAGCAGATATGCTTAGGATATTTGAAAAATATATATCCTAGATAATAATCTAAATGTAGTTTTGATTAAGTTGTGTTTTTCGAAATAAATCAATAGATCGACCTAAAGAAGGTCATTAAAATTCGCTTTCGCTTGTGCAAGAATCATTATTGTAGTTGCATGCGATGGATCTATTTATCATTCCACCCATCCATTATCCCTGATTTAATATCAGTATAATTTGCGACAAGCCAAATGACTAAAACTATTACTAAAATTGTTTTCCAGTGGGTTTTTACCAAGGTTTTTAAGTCAGTGAGAAATTGATTCATATCTGTGATTTTAATGGTGAAATTAAATTCATAGGGTTTGGCATCAGACTTGTTTATGAATTCAGACGATGCGATTTCCAGCGCTTCACTTATTACTTTTATGGAATGAAGACTTGGTTTAACCTCATTATTCTCAATTCTTTGAATTGTTCTAAGCGTTAAACCAGTTTTTTCGGAGAGTTCCGCTTGAGAATAATTCAAACCTGTTCTTATTTCTTTTAATCTTTCCCCAAATTCCATAATGCAAATATGATATTAGTAATTGAGAAATGTATTGACACATAGGCGTCATTTGTGCGACATTTTGCCGTACTTATGGCAATAATACACACTGATGATGAAAAAATAAGATCAGAGATGTAGTTTTATAGAATGAAGAAAGCTATCATAATCGGAGCAACAAGTGGTATTGGCAGGGCGCTAGCTGAAAGCTTAGTGCATGAAGGATATGTTGTTGGAGTAACAGGCAGACGAGAAGACCTACTAAATTCTATTCAGGAAAAACACCCGGGTAAGATCTTCGCCAGGAAAATGGATGTTCAGGATGTACCACGGATTGAATCGATCTGTGATGAACTTGTAGCTCAAATGGGTGGGTTAGATATATTTATTATTGCTGCAGGTATTGGAGAAGAAAATAAAGAACTGAATTTTGAAATTGAGAACGAAGTGATCAAAACAAATATTCAAGGATTTACATGTCTTGCCGACTGGAGCATGAGCTATTTTAAAAAACAAGGACATGGTCATCTTGTAAACATCAGCTCGATTGCGGGAATAAGAGGAAATGGACTTGCTCCATCTTACAATGCTTCAAAAGCTTATCAGATAAACTATCTGGAAGGGTTGAGGCTGAATGCCCATAGATCTAATATACCTATCAATGTAACAGACGTGCGTCCTGGTTTTGTTGATACTGCCATGGCAAAGGGTAAAGGAATGTTTTGGGTAGCACCAGTCAAAAAAGCGGCTGATCAAATTTATGATGCTATTAAACGAAAGAAACAAGTAGTGTATGTAACTAAAAGATGGAGATTAATTGGATATATATTAAAAGTGATCCCCTACTCTATTCTTAGAAGGATATAAAGGTAGAATAGTATTTATATCAAAGTATCTTTAGTACTTTTTTCTTGCACCAGCTCCTAGAAAGATGCAATAATAATGCGATGATTGAGATGCAACTACATAAACCGCCTCTCATTCAAGGGTTTAATCTTCGCAAATTTCTTTTAGTTTATTAAGCGCTTTTGGATAGTTCTCGTTCATATAATCGGAAAAATCCTCAGAAAGGTCTAAGTCGACGGTTACAGTTGTCACTCCATCTCTTTCTTCAAAGGTGTAATTTTCAAAACCATTTGCCCATTTCTCAACCTCCGGCCCTTCAGTTATTTCTATACTTCCTTTTACAAGACCAAAGTGACGTATAGAAATAAATTGGTTTAGCCTATTGTCAATTATCTCAGATACCATTCCGCCCTTTTCTCCCTGCTCATCAATTCCTACAAATAACATTTTGCCGCCCTTATCCCAACTACCCTCATATGTTGATGTTGGATTAAATAAGGCAGTCCACTGTTCATAAGTTGATTTATTACTTAAGCCTAGCATTAAATCAAATACCTTATTTACAGCGGTGTTGATTTTTATGGTGAATTGTAAATTTTTCATTCGATACTGTTTTTTTACACAAATTTTTATTTATAAAACTAAAGTTTGATTACCCACAAAACTGTCTTTGGAACACGAAACCCCGCCTTTGGGATAGGTGCTGACATTAAACGTTCAAATAATATTATTACTAATAAAAATTAAACCACTAAAATTCTGTGCTTATGGCTCTTTATTGTTTTTGTTAAATGAATAGTTTAAACTAGCAAAGAAAAAATGAAGTTGAATAAAATTATATCGATTCGTTCCGTTTGCTCCGCCTTCAAGCAGTCTATAGCCAATATTTCCTTGTAGGTTTTTAGAGAAACTATACCTTCCAGATAATGAAAGATCAATTGCTCTGCCTTTACTTGCAGCAATACCTTCACCAAAGAAATCAACACCCATTTTTTGAGATATATCCCAATTGGCTAATAGGTTGATAAGAGGGGCGAAACCAATACTAAAATTTTCACTTAAAAGCTGTCTATTCTTCAATGATACTCCAGCATCTCTAATTTTTGCAGACAGACCAAGTCCAAATTTAAAATTGTCCTTGCTTATGATTCTTCGATTATAGGTAAAGCGATAAGAATTAAACTTGTAAACAACTTCTATTGGTATGTTAGCTTTAAAGTTTTTCCCATCAAATAGTATATCCGTTTCTATTGTTCCAGTTTCTACAATTTTTAAGGGAGCATAAAGAAATGAAAAATGATTTTTCCCATTTGATAAAAATCCGGCGCGCAACCTCAAAAATGGACTTACTGGAGTTTGAAAATCATTTTTTAGAGAAAATAACGTACCATTATTGCCATTGCGAATATCATTAATATATGTAAAAAATGCTCCTGATTCAAGATTAACGAAAGTCTGAGCATTCGTAGACAAATTGAAATTCAAAGAAATAAAAAGAATCCAATATCTAGACTGGAAAACAAGCTTAGAAATCAAGTGATGCATATTGAATTCTTATTTTTTTAAAAGTATGTTATTTAATGTTTTATAAACTAGCTAATATGCGCTACAAACATTCGTCTATCCACCCGATTTGCATGTATATGCATACAATTGATGCTGATATTTTATTTGGTTATATATAAAGTCGATTTCTACAAATATTGAGCGGAATATAGAATTACAATATTTAACTTGTTTCCTAAAATTTCCTGTTGTCGATTACAAACGTACTCCCATAAAAGTACTTTAATTGTGTTTGCCATTCCTTTTGTTTTGAGTGTGAAGAAATTGGCGGATGAAATAGTTATACCTGTTAAAAGAATGATGAGTTATTTCCCACCACTTTCCCCACCAGTAGCAAAGCTTTAAAATGAAAAAAGCCCGTAAATCTATGATTTACAAGGGTAAATTTCCTTTTTCAGTTTCCCTGTTCAACGAAATATGCAGCTATGATGTGATGATTGAGTATGTAACCATTTGAAAACTAAAGAACTGATCTTGTGTATACTTATAGAAGAAGCAGCTTTATTAAAACTATTATACTGATTTGAATAGCCGTTTATTTAATTATCGCCTGAATTGAATTGTAGTAGATCGTTGTTTTCCCCTCAAAGCCAGAATCTGTACCGATCACCAGCCAGATTTCACCTTGTGGATTTGCTTGAACACTTATTGGCGTAGTAGTGCTAATTTGTTTTATCTTATAAACATTGAGATCTGTTCCGTTAGCGAAGTTCCCAATTACTTTCATGTCGGTACCGCTTTGGGCTTGATTACTCTTGTCGATATTCATTCGATACCAATTTTCTGCGGTGATCAACACCTTGGTTGGTTCTAGAGAGACTGCACCTGCTTTTATATTTACTGCTTCACCTGGTGCTCCACCAACTCCGACCATGTTATCTGCAGCATTACTCGCAAAATCAACTTTTAATTCAACACTATAGCGTCGACCCGATTCAAGTCCATTGATTTTTTTCTTAATAAACATAAAAAGGTCGTCACTCCGATTAATACCAGATTGCTTCAGTGCTCCATCAGAAGTATTCAAGGGCAGTGGCAGGCTAGAATGAGTAAATTCTAATTCATACTGAGCCGTCACCCCCGGATCATTCGGATAATCTGCAAAATCCCCTACCCAACCGTCTGTACCCATTGTAAAGTTATCTGTATATGTTTTATCGGTAACGGGTTTATTACTAGCTGTTTTTTTACAAGCTAATATGGTAAACCAAATAAAAAATAGTAAAAAATTACCCCTGTACATATTCAATGTTATAAATATAAAATTATAAAAGATTCAGATAACCTAACTTAACAACAACAAGAGAAAGAATAACATTTCTTTCGGCTTGTCGAGTAATGTTCCTCAGCGTGGATAGCTCACCTTCTTGACTTTAATCAAATGACCAAATTTGAAAGCGGTATCAAATTCATTCTAAACATGTAACATCTGGCATTCACATCAAACATCATAAGAAAGTTAGAAACATGAATCGTATAAATCCCAGTCTTCTTTTCTGATGATATATATACAGTTTGGAGTCGAGGATTCTCCATGATATGCAATCAATTTCTCTTCGATTAATTTTGCCCCCAGCTTTTCAATTGCTTTTCTTGAACGCATGTTAGCCGAACCAATATGAAAGATGACGGTCTCGACCAGGGTGAAAGCATAAGCAAGCATCAGTTTTTTTGTGTTACGGTTGAAGGATTTTCCCCAGCATGCTCTTGAAAAGAAAGTATATCCGATATGCATGGAGCTGTTTACAGGATCGTATCCGTAGAATCTGGTACATCCGATAGTATGTGCTGTTTTGGCATCCTTGATCAGAAATGCGCTGTTTGATTGAATTGCACCTTGGAAGTAATTAAGGAACACATCTCTTTTATATCGATCGGGATTGGGATGTTGTTCCCATATCAGAGGATCCGATGCAACGGAATATAATTCCTCGAAATCCTCCTGTTTTAACGGGATAAGTATGACAATTTCGTTTTGAAGATGATCGGGCTGCAGGTTGGGAGACATAACAGGGTAAAAATCACTATTTTTTGGTCATAAACTTGCCTTCATAAATGGAAATTTTCCTATTTTTGCGTCCCCACAAGGGAAATTCCTCAGTAGCTCAGTTGGTTAGAGCATCTGACTGTTAATCAGAGGGTCACTGGTTCAAGTCCAGTCTGAGGAGCGAAAAAAGCGGTTTTAAAACCGCTTTTTTCACCTGTACATGTTGTCTCTTCAGGCAACTTTTGCAGTATGCAAAGAGAGTTCATTTTTTGGAAAGATTACTTCAATGATTTTTTTAAGTCATTGGATGAAGACAGCAGAAGTAAAGTATTATGGATGCTTAAGTCCTTAGAGTCTTTAACAAGGATTCCAGCTAAATACTTTAAGCACATAGAAGGCACAAAAGGACTTTTTGAACTCAGGTTATCATGGGAAGGAAAAGCGTATCGCATATTCTGTTTTTTTGACAAAGGGAATAAAATCATTTTATGTAATGGCTTTATTAAGAAAGATCAAAAGACCCCGAAACAGGCGATTGTAAAAGCTATAAAAATCAAGGAGGAATATCGATATGAAAACGAAAAATAAAAACCTAACATCACTAGATGAATTTATTGATGAACAATACGGAAAACCTGGTACCCCTAAAAGAGAAAAATTTGAAAGAGGCTTTGAAGTTTTCAAAATAGGTTTCTTATTGGAAGAAGCTAGAAATAGTCGTGGTATGACCCAAGAAGAACTTGCAGCCAAATGCGGGACCAATAAATCCTATATCTCAAGAATAGAAAATGATGCATCAGATATCAAACTATCGACGCTTATAAAAATTATTAAAACAGGACTAGGTGGTGAGTTGAGGCTGGTTTTAAAATAAAAAATAAACGACTAGCGTCAATTAGTTGATTGGTGTCTTTCCCATTTTAAGTCTATCGACAAACCTCAATAAACAAACTTTCTGGTGGAACAGGACTATACGCACGACAAACACCACATGCTTCTTCAGTTTTTTCATCAGGAACCTTGAAATAAAACTCATCACCCTCATTGATCGTTGAAGGAAAATCGCATTTATTATCTAATGCAAATACATTCCTGTATTCAACACCGGTCTCGGGGTGCTTCCAAATATTGGCTACATCATGCGCTCCCACCTCTCCATCTACAACCTGTATAACATAATTCATACAGATGCCTTTGATGAGCAACTTGCCTTTGATACACCTTGACTGATCCTGAACAGTATTAGATTTGTTGCAGGTGAAAAAAAGGAAGAAAGCGGACACAAGTGAAAGCAGTTTCATACAACCTAATGTATACTCAAAATTACGGAGTTAACTTAAAAGTCTTTCCCTCCCGGGCAGAATTTCTGGCAGCCTCTAAAATTTTAACAACCATCAAATTATTCTCAAGGGAATATAATCCAAAACTGGGCACTTCAATCCTCTCCCGAATGACATCAGCAAAATATAAAAACGGACTAGTATACGCCCCAGTCTCCTGCGCACTTAAGACAAGCGAGTCTTCTTTTCCCACTTTGCCTTTTGCTTTCATAGATCGATCATCAGCAGTAATAATATACCCATCTTCGCCATACACCGCCATGTCCTTTCTGCTGAATGGCCAGTTCCATGATGCCTGGATAATGCATTGTGCTGTTGGATAAGTAAGCATGATCGTTGCTTCATCATCCACCTTGGGATAGATTTGTGGCTTGAACTGCTGTGTAACAGCTGTTACACTGGTTGGCATTTGACCATTCATCAGATTAGTGATGAGATTTGCGCCATAACATCCAAAATCCATCAATGCACCACCGCCATTCAGCACAGGATCTGTAAGCCAATTAAAAAACTCATCAGAAACACCGATCTCTTTGGGACCCTGATGTCCGTCATGTACCACAACTTTTCTGATCTTACCCATGAATGATGGATCACGTGTAAGCTGATACGTTTTGGCAGTGGTGGGATACCAGGAAGTTTCAAAATTGGTGAGTACATGTACCTTATGCTTTTTTGAAAGTGCTGCTATCGTTTCAGCAGCATCTACTGTTGTTGCCAATGGCTTTTCGACCATGACGTGCACCCCCATCGGTGCACAGGCTTCAACAACTGACAAATGATCAAACGTCGAACCAAATGCCACAACACCTTCAGGCTTTACAGCCTTCAGCATTTTGTTGATATCCGTAAAAAATAATGATGGCGATAAATTGAATTGTCTGATGGCTTTATTGATGAGCATGGTATCTGCTTCATAAATACCAACAAGCATTACCGCATCATCGTTCTTTCTTCCCAGGATCCAAGAATTATGCCCATGCGAAATACCTGCTACCGCAAGGCGGACGGGGTTTTGTTTATCCCTATGGTTTTGAGCAGATAAAGTGACAAAACAAAAGAGAGAAAGTGTGAAGAGTAAAGTTTTCATTTCAGTAAATTATTTCAATTTACTGAATCCCCATCAAGTGATTGAAGATCCGTTTTTTTGTCTACCACTCCGAAAGAAGTGAGGGGGAGATCCCTCGCTGCGCTCGGGATGACATCCTCTCTTGTTCTGTCATTCCCTCACCCCTTTTTCTGTCATTCCGAGCGAAGCGAGGAATCTGCCCTCTCTGTC
>JBKCFW010000102.1:0-28176 GCA_046303675.1 bacterium | reverse complement strand
GACATTTCATCACTGAAGCTCAGTACCTCAACGAAATTATTCCAGCTGATCTTACTCTGAAGTTTCGTCTTTAGTGTATTTGCTGTATTGCCGATATCTCCCACTGCAACAATCCCGCCATTATACATTTCCTGTTCTGCTTTTTCAATTTTGTCAAGAATGATCTCCATCGGAAAATCTCTCTTTCCAACAACATCAAGCAAAAATGGGATCAGTCCGGTATGCGGAGGGATGACATCCTTTAGATGACTCAGTTCCAAATGACAATGTGCGTTGATCAATCCGGGTGTCAATATCCCCTTGACTCGTTCAACTTCCTCTCCCGCATCCATTGAAGCAATTATGTCGATCACTTTTCCTGTTTCGTCTGTCACCAGCACATGGCCTGGGTCAAGGAACTCATATCCATTGAAGATCTTGTCTGCTTGAAACTTACGGTATTTCATCTGTTTAAAAGAAGTAACTTTGCATGCGAAATTAAAGATTAATTGGCGGACTGGTTCCGGGTAATGTTATGTTAGACAAACTAGAAGCAATAAAGGCAAAATTTGATGATATCGGGGTGGCACTTACCAACCCTGAAGTAGTGAACGACAACAAGCGCTTCAGCCAGCTCTCAAAAGAGTATCGGAGCCTTGAAAAAATTGTGTTGGTCTACAAAGAATACAAAGCACTGCTGTCAGATCTTGAATTCAACAAGGAGGCCTTGATGGGCGACGACGACGAATTACGTGAACTGGCCAAGGGGGAGTCTGCCGAGTTGGATGAAAAAAGAGAACTGATCGAAAAGCAGATTAGGAACATGTTGATCCCCAAAGATCCTCAGGATGACAAAAATGCCATACTGGAGATCCGGGCAGGAACTGGAGGTGATGAAGCCTCTTTGTTTGCCGGAGATCTATTGCGCATGTACATTAGGTATTGCGAGGGGAAAGGATGGAAAACAGCTGTCTTGTCTGAGAATGAAGGTACAATGGGTGGATACAAGGAGGTACAATTGGAAGTTGTGGGCGATGAAGTCTATGGTACTTTGAAATTTGAAAGTGGTGTCCATAGGGTACAACGTGTACCTGATACAGAGGCCAGCGGAAGGGTGCATACCAGCGCGGCCACCGTAGCAGTGATGCCTGAAGCTGAAGAGGTTGATGTGGAGATTCGTGAGAGTGATGTGAAGATGGAAACATCGAGGAGTGGTGGTGCAGGTGGACAAAACGTAAACAAGGTAGAAACGAAAGTAATGTTAACGCATATCCCCACGGGAACGGTTGTGATCTGCCAGACAGAGAGAACACAATTGGGCAACAGGGAAAAGGCCATGCAGATGCTAAGAACCAGGTTGTATGAAGAGCAGGTAAGAAAACAAGAGGATGAAATAGCCCGACACAGAAAAAGTATTGTTAGTACAGGCGATAGGTCTGCTAAAATAAGAACATACAACTATCCTCAAGGCAGGGTTACAGATCATCGCATAGGCTTGACCCTCTATAATCTTCAAGATGTACTCAATGGGAATGTTGGCGAGCTCGTCGACGCGTTGCAGTTTGCAGAAAATGCAAGCAAACTGACCCAATAGGACTATTTTTCAAGGCGGTTTATTGTAAAAAAATATTTTTCGAATTTATACAGGCTTTAACAAACCTGGCCGTCACTTTTTCGTCTATATATTGTGCTACCGGAAAGAAAATGCCCGGTTCCCTCTTATCAAAGATTTAACAACTGTTGACAATGGTATTGAATACATATTGTCGTCTAACATACAGAAGAAAATAGTTTTCTCATAAGCAGTTAGTTTTGGTTGCGGCCCCTATTTCCATAGGGGCTTTTTTTTATCAAAAAGATTCCCGCTATAGTACCTGCTGTATCAGCAACTGCGTCCCAATAAGAAAATTCCCTGTTGGTAAAGAATTCCTGGTAGTATTCCATTCCAAGACCATAAGCACTACCTGTTACAATAACTAATAGGTATAATGATTGTTTGTTGTTTGTCTTGTTTTCGCCATATAAAATCCATAAAACAGAAAAACAGAAAAACAGAAAAAAGTGTACGATCTTGTCTGCTCCTTCAACATCGAAAATCCCTGAATTTTCTTTGATTGTTTGTCCATTCAAGCTAAGCAGTACGAATATGACCAACGTCCATATGGTTGCTGGCCAAATTGTGTGCAGACTTTTTTTCATCAGGATCAAGCGCCGATAAGCCCTTTGTAAGCAGCTACGTCAAGCAAGCCATCGATTTGTGATGCATCGCTGATGGTCATTTTGATCATCCATCCGTCACCATAAGGATCTTGGTTGACGAGTTCAGGCTGTGTCTCTAATAGGGGATTTTTTTCAGTAGGAGTCCCTGACAGGGGAAGGAAAAGGTCACTTACAGTTTTTACTGCCTCTACTGTACCAAAAACAGCATTTGCATCCAGCTGTTTGCCGATCGTTTCAATATCAACATAAATGATGTCTCCCAATTCGCTTTGAGCAAATTCGGTAATGCCAACAGTAGCAATATTACCTTCTATCGATATCCACTCGTGTTCTTTCGTGTAGCGCAGGTTTTCCGGGAAATTCATTTGTTATATTTTTTACAAGTTTACTGCTTTTTGCTTTTCCCCCGAAGTTTTCTTTGTTCGGGTCATTTTATTCATTCTTAAACTCAGTTTTTTCGTTTTACCATGGCGGTTTTCAGTATCCTGATATCTTGAAGGGGTTTATCTCCTCCTTCTCTTCCGGTTGTTTTTGTTGATGCGATCTTATCAACCACCTCAATACCACTGACCAACTCACCAAAAATAGTGTAGTTCTGGTCAAGATGGGGGGCGCCGCCAATGGTTTTATAGATCATGCGATGTTCATCCGGAATTTTTCTGCCTTTCAATCTGAGCGTTTCAGTTGAGTCAAGACCAGCATTGGTAAATTGTTTACCCTGTACTACATAGAACTGGGTTCCACTGCTTTCTTTTTGAGGGTTCACATTATCACCCATTCGAGCTGCGGCGATCACTCCTTTTTTGTGAAACAGAGAGGGCCTGAATTCTGCCGGTAGGGTATAGTTCTTCAAGAAGGCAGTGCTATCAGCATTTGCTCTGCTTTTTTCATCACCTGCCTGGATCATAAATCCATAGATAACCCTGTGAAATCCGATACCCTTGTAAAATCCACTACGGACCAGTCTTATGAAATTATCTCTGTGAATCGGTGTTGAATCACTGAGTCGGATGACGATGTCACCGGAGTCAGTACGCATAAGTACATCCCGCTTCAAGTCTGATCGTTTCACTTTGATCGTCGGTTGAGATACTGCCCAGAATTGGAGTCCGATCATCATGAAAATCATGATCGATATTGATCTTGCCGATATTCGTTTCATAAGAATTCATTTTGAGAGAAGTAAAACAACACATGATCTTTCATGAAATTTTCCTGCTCGATCAAACTCATGACAGGAAGTTCTTTCACCTGTTTGAAATGAGGCCATCCATCTTCATCCCAACCCTCATGCTCATAAAAACCACTGGGGGCCAATACCGTACATACTGCTACGTGCATCAGGTCCTGCTTCTGTTCTTTCGTAAAACTATGTCCTGCACCTCCTACCTCCTGGATGCCAATGAGAAAAAGGATGGCTTCCATATCAGGTTTCTTATCAAACCGTGACATAAGCTTTTCCTCTAATTTCCACCACCTGGCTTGCAAGTCATCTGATGTTATCATGGTGCAAAGCTAATCAAGATTACAATTCAACAGGTGCAGGCTTCTTGCCCGATTGCTTATCTTCGCAAAAAATAAGATACAATGCTTCAGTTGGCTTATATACGCAGTAATAGGGAAAATGTCTTGGCCGGACTCAAAAAGAAAAATTTCAAGGATTTGGATCTTGTTGATCAGGTCATTGAGGCGGATAATCTGAGGAAAAAAATTCAGTTGCAGTCAGATGACTTATTGGCTCAGCGTAATGCTGCTTCAAAAGCCATCGGCGCATTGATCGCCAAAGGACAACACGAAGAGGCCGAGGCGCAAAAAAACAAGGTGTCTGCGTTGAAAGAGGAGATCGATGGACTTGCTGTTCAATTGGCTGATTGTGAGGAATCACTTAACAAGATGCTTGTCCGTCTTCCTAACATCCCCAATGAATCTGTGCCTGAAGGTGTTGGTGCGGAGGATAATGAAGTGGTCAGGCAGTCGGCCAATTTACCGCTGCTCTATGAAGGGGCAGTTCCTCACTGGGACCTGATCACCAAATATGACCTGGTAGATTTTCAAACAGGTGTAAAAATTACCGGAAGTGGATTTCCGCTTTATAAAGGACGAGGCGCCAAATTACAGCGTGCTTTGATCCAATATTTTCTGGATTACAATATTGCTGCGGGCTATACGGAATACCTTCCTCCATTTATGGTCAACGAAGCTTCTGCTTATGGTACAGGGCAGCTTCCTGATAAAGAGGGACAAATGTATTTCATGCCTGCAGATAATTTTTATCTGATACCCACAGCAGAAGTACCGGTAACGAATATTTATCGTGATGAGATCATTCCTCATGCTTCGCTACCTATCAAAATGACCGCATATACTCCTTGTTTCAGAAGAGAAGCAGGAAGTTTTGGAAAGGATGTTCGTGGATTAAATCGTGTTCATCAGTTTGATAAAGTGGAGATCGTATACCTGACGGAGGCTGAGAAGAGTTATGCTGCGTTGGATGAGATGGTATTGCATGTTGAGAAGTTGATACAGTCGCTGAACCTTCCATATCGTATTTTAAGACTTTGCGGTGGTGATATGAGTTTTGCCTCGGCGCTAACCTACGACTTTGAAGTATACAGTGCAGCACAGCAAAGATGGCTTGAGGTGAGTTCTGTTTCTAATTTCGAATCGTTCCAGACCAACCGAATGAAGATCCGTACCAAAGACCAACTGGGTAAAACACAACTGTTGCATTCGTTGAATGGGAGCTCACTTGCCCTTCCGCGCATTCTTGCAAGTTTGTTGGAGAACAATCAAACAACAGACGGTATCAACATCCCAGAAGTACTTCGTCCTTATTTTGGCGCTGAATTGATCGCCTAAGCCTTTGCATTAAAGCTGTCAATTTTTTTATTCATCACTGCAAACCAGAGTGGTGGCAGCAGCGACAAGATCATCATGCCCGGGTACCCTGTTGGCATTTGTGGAGCTTCCTCATGGTGTCTTAGTACCTGATATTTCCTGCTTGCAAGATAATGATGGTCGCTGTGCCTTGAAAGTTCAAACAGCATGAGTCGACCCAGAATATGACTGCTATTCCAACTGTGTTGAGGCATTGCTCTCTCGTATCCTGTTTCTGTTTTCTTCCTTTCTAGCCCATAGTGTTCTATATAATTAACTGTCTCCAGAAGCAAAAAACCAATGGTAGCAGCACAAATGAAATAAAGCATGATGGTTAAGCCGAAGAACATGAAGATAGCAGCAATGAAGAGCAGTTGTAGCAATTGAAACTGTATCATCTGGTTGGTGTAATGTATGATCGGCATTCCTTTTTTTCTTTGGTCATCTGCTGCGATCTTCCATGCCGATAAATAGCTGAGGATTACAGACCTGAAGTAAAATTGATATACGGATTCACCTTTTCTTGCACTGCTGGGGTCTTCTTTGGTAGATACATTTTTATGATGTCCTTTGTTATGCTCTATATAAAAATGCATGTATAGTGAAGTGAGTAGTAGTGCCTTTGCGATGTTGCGTTCATAGAGAAATTTTCTATGTCCAAGTTCATGACCAACATTAATCCCAAAGGTCCCACAGAGCAATCCCATTGCGAAGATCCTTCCAATGATCTCTGCTGTTGTTAGTGATGGATCTTTCATTGAGAAAAGAAAGATCGTTAGTGCCGCATACTGAAGTGGAAGGATCAGGTATAACCATAGGTCATACATCCCATCCTCTTTGGCAACCTGCTCTTCTGCGTCATTCAGATTTTCTGTTCGCGGAGCGATGATCAATTCTACAAGCGGAATGAAGATCCAGGCATAGAGCAGGGGCCATGCGATGGTCCAGCCTTTTTCAGTAAAAGCGAAGTAAGAGAGAATGTAAATACTGACAGGGGCTGCGAATTTTAAGGCTCTTGTGTGCATGGTCATCAGTTTTTAATTATTCCGATCTTTTCTGATTTGTTGCTATTCTGAACAATATAAATGCCAATACAAAAAACAATAAAGTTCCCAATAAATAATAACCTTGTTCACCAAGGGATTCAGTCAGTGGTCCCTCCAGGCTCAACAAATGCAATTGTTTTGCAACGAATTCGTTGGCAGATAGGAAAGCGACAATAACACCGGCAATCGCACCCCCCGCAACAAGTCCCGTTGAAAACAAATTCCCATTACTCAAATCCTCTTCTGTTTCAGGTTGATTTTCTTTCTTCTTTTTACGGTCAACCAATCCTCTGATCGCTCCACCTATAAAGATCGGCAGGGTGGTGGACAAAGGAAGATATATCCCGATCGCAAAGCTCAGTGCCTTGATGCCACAGAGTTCCATGACCACTGCGATCGCAACACCGACCAACACAAATTGCCAATCCAGATTAAACGAGAGTATTCCTTTGATCAGTGTGGCCATCAGTGTTGCCTGCGGAGCTGCATATTTATCTGTGCCGATCGCATGTTGAATTCCAGATGAGACCATTTCTTGGGTGGGTGTATCCAGCACTTTAATGGTAATGCCAATTGCAATGGAGGATACGATCGCACCGATGAACAATGCCAATTGTTGTGCTCTGGGTGTTGCACCAAGAAGATAACCTGTTTTCAGGTCCTGTGAAGTTGCACCAGCATTCGCAGCAGCAATGCAGATGATACCGCCCACCACCAGGGCCATTGGTTCATATACTTTGCCTGTCCATCCCACAGCAATAAAGATCAGACAGGTGCCCATGATCGTGGCGATCGTCATCCCTGATATCGGATTGTTTGAGGAACCAATGAGTCCAACGATCCTTGATGAAACGGTTACAAAGAAAGCGCCAAACAGCACAACGAGTATGCCTAATAGTAATTTACTCAAGATCCCTTCACCGGGAACCTGAGGCATGATGCTCATCACCAAGATCAATCCCAGGCTGCCCCACAGCACTATTTTTAACGAAAGGTCTTGCTCAGTTCTGAGTATTTTTTTCTGTTCTTTATTTTCTGATTGCAAACTGCCAATGCTTCCTTTGAAAGATGATATGATCGTTGGTATGGTTTTGATCAGTGTGATGAATCCTCCGGCTGCTACTGCGCCTGCACCGATCTGTCTTACGAATGCACGATAGATGGCAGTAGCAAAATCACTGAATTGATGTGTAACAGGATCCCAGCCTCCAGGTCCGCCTGCTGTTGCAATATCTTTCAAGTAACCCAGTTTAACCAATTGATTCGCGATCACATCTGCGGGTACAATCGTAGCCAATAAAGGATTGAATACGAACCAGGTCAGTACACTTCCGGCAACAAGCACACCTGCTATTTTTGGACCGATGATGTATCCGACTCCAAGGTATTCAGGTGTGATTTCTCCACTCACCTTTGCAGAGGGGAGATATTTGTTGGTTTGAGCTGTGATGTAGGAAGGTGTCTCCGCAATGAGGTGTACTATTTTTTGAAGCAATGCATATACTGTTGAAACGCCCAGTCCCAGGAAAGCAGTTTTTGCGAAGTTTCCTCCTTTTTCTCCTGCCTTCAATACAGAGGCGCAAGCAGTGCCTTCAGGGTAGGGAAGGGTTTGGTGTTCTTTCACGATGAGTGCACTCCTTAAGGGAATCATCATCATTGTTCCGAGCATTCCGCCAAATATGGCAAGTATCAGAATGGTCAGGTAGTTGAAATAGTCGGCACTATTGGATTCACTGAGGAAAAGAAATCCGGGTAAGGTGAATACTACACCTGCTGCAATGCTTTCCCCCGCGGATCCTGTGGTTTGAATGATGTTGTTCTCCAGTATGGTGGTCCTTAAAAAAAGTTTACTCAGGGCGATGGACATCACCGCAATCGGAATTGATGCAGATACCGTCAATCCTGCTTTCAGGGCCAGATAAACAGTTGCCGCACCAAAGATGATGCCAAAACAAGCGCCGGTGATCACGGCCTTGAGTGTAAATTCTTTCATGGCACTCTCTGGTGCGATAAAAGGCTGGAATTTATTGTCAGACATAATTGTGGTTATGTTTTTTTTCTACTCTTCTGTGTTCATCAATTTTTGAAGCCACTTTGTCAATATGAACAATATCAACGATGCGATTCCGGATAGGATCACAAACAGTATAAAGAAATCGTAGAGGTTGTTCATGGTATACCACAGAAAGCGGGTTGATCCATTTTCCGGATAAAGTGCACTGAGTTGTCCGGCAAGTTTATTCGCAAAAGCGTTCGCAAGAAACCATACGGCCATCAGCAGCGAAGCTATTTTGATGGGAGCCAGTTTATTTACCAGGGAGAGTCCGATAGGAGAAAGGCATAATTCTCCCCAGGTATGCAGGGCGTACATTCCGATCAGCCACATCATGCTTACTTTGATGCCGGGCTGAACGTCTTTTACTCCGATGGCGATCCATAAATAACCAAGTGAAAGCAATAATAAGCCCAATGCCATTTTGGTGGGAGAGGAGAGGTCATGCTTTCCTAATTTGATCCAAAGCCATGCGAAAATTGGTGCAAACACGATCACAAAAATGGAGTTCAGTGATTGAAAGAAACTAGCCGGAACGGTGTAGAATCCAAGATCACGTTGAGTTTGTTCATCTGCAAAAAAAGTCAGGGATGCACCTGCTTGCTCAAAGGCACTCCAAAAAAAGATCACGAAAAACGATAGTATGAAGATTACACCAACTTTTTTCTTGTCTGTTTTTGAAAGTGATTTGTCACCAAAGATCACCAATAAGATCAGGATCAGCGCACCGATGAGCAGGTAGAAAATGTAACTGAAGATTTTTGCATCAACATACAACAACGCTATCATTATTGCAGCGAAAACACTGATGCCCAACACCCCTAGGAATGGGTTGAGCAATCTTGGTTTTACGTTTTGTGGAACATTTCCAATACTTTTTCCTTCTGCGTTGACAAGATATTTTTCCTGAAAGAGTACTTGTACAAGCACACTCAACAGCATGCCTATTCCTGCAACCAGGAATGCCCATTTGAAGTCGGCCGGATTGCCTGTATCACCAAATGCACCGCAGAGGAATGGTCCTAGTGCACCGCCCACGTTGATCCCCATATAAAATATAGTATATGCAGGATCTATTCTTCTGTCTCCGGGAGCGTAGAGTTGTCCAACCATAGAAGATATGTTAGGTTTGAAGAAACCATTTCCTGCGATCATGAATCCCAGTCCGCTGAAGAAAAGAAAAGTCGAAAGCGCTGGATTTGATTGATACACTGTCGCACAAAAAAACAAGATGAACTCTCCCAGCGCCATGGTGAGTCCACCTGCAATGATCGACCTCTTATTTCCCCAATATCTGTCAGCCACAAAACCACCGATCAGGGGAGTAAGATAGACGAGGCTTGTGTAGCTGCCATATAGACTGGAAGCTATTGTTTTGTCAAACATCAAGGCTTTGGTCATAAACAGCACGAGGATCGCCCTCATACCGTAATAGTTGAAACGCTCCCACATTTCAGTGGTGAAAAGAACGTATAATCCTTTTGGATGTGCAGATGATTGGTTTGATGACATGGATCTGTTTTTATTGATGTTCCTAAAATAAGCAATTTGTATCTTTACCACTCTGGCAGTTATTAAATTTCAATTTAACTCATGAATATTCTCCTATTGGGGTCTGGTGGCAGGGAACATGCACTGGCCTGGAAGATCAAACAAAGTAGACATTGCAGCAAGTTGTTCATCGCACCTGGGAATCCAGGAACATCCTCCTGCGGAGAGAATGTGAACATGTCCACAGGAGATTTTGACGCTATCGCTCGTTTTTGTCTGGATCATCAAGTAAAGATGGTGGTTGTAGGTCCTGAAGATCCGCTGGTCAATGGTATTTACGATCACTTTAAATCAACTCCTGATTTATCTGATATTATAGTGGTCGGACCCTCTGCAGAAGCTGCACAACTTGAGGGAAGTAAGGCTTTTGCGAAAGCTTTCATGCAAAGACAGGGTATTCCGACGGCTGGTTATCGGGAGTTTACCAAGGATACCTACCAGGATGGTATTGAATATCTGAAGCAGCATAGTCTGCCTATTGTGTTAAAAGCAGATGGATTGGCTGCTGGAAAGGGTGTGGTGATCGCCCAAACGCACGAAGAGGCGCTGTCCACTTTTGAAGACATGCTCCAGTTCACCCGTTTCGGTGCTGCAGGTGAAAAGGTGGTTGTTGAGCAATTTCTTACCGGAATTGAACTCAGCATGTTTGCACTTACGGATGGCAAGGAATATATCCTGCTGCCGGAAGCAAAGGATTACAAAAGAATTGGCAAGGGCGATACAGGACCCAATACCGGCGGCATGGGTGCCGTAAGTCCTGTTCCTTTTGCGGATCAAGCTTTTATGGATAAAGTGATCGACAAGGTTGTTGAGCCCACCATCAATGGGTTGAATAAAGAAGGGTTGGTCTATCATGGATTTGTATTTTTTGGATTGATCAGCGTTGGCGGAGAACCATATGTCATTGAATATAATTGCAGAATGGGAGATCCGGAGACTGAAGTGGTGATGCCTCGTTTGAAGAGTGATCTCGTTGAACTGTTCCTTGCAATGTCGAATGGAAAACTATCAGAAGTACATATTGATGTAGATCCCCGTTCTGCTGCAACGCTGGTACTGGTCAGTGGCGGATACCCGGGAGATTATGAGAAAGGAAAGATCATCAAGGGAATAGACAGTGAGTTATCGCCAGAGACACTGATATTTTATGCAGGGATAGGTAGCAAAGACGGCCATTTGGTGAGCTCCGGTGGGCGCGTGGCTGCAGTCACCTCCTATGGTGAAAATATCAAAGCTGCGGTTGGTCGCTCATTGGATGTGATCAAGTCGATCAGTTTTGACCAGATGGCATTCAGGGAGGATATTGGTTATGAGTTCATGGACTGACACCGCTTTACTTTTCGTTTAAAATAATGATTGTTTATTGGGTTATTTATTTGAACTTTGAGCATCTTCAATAAATAAGCTAGAATGGGACTTTTTACCTGGTTCACACAAGATATTGCCATTGATCTTGGCACTGCAAATACATTGATCATCCATAATGACGAGATCGTTGTGAATGAGCCATCTATCGTTGCACTTGACAGAAATAATCCAAAGCATTTGCTTGCTGTAGGAAAGAAAGCATTGCTGATGCATGAAAAAACGCATGAAAGCATCCGTACTGTCAGGCCATTGAAGGATGGAGTGATTGCAGACTTCAACGCTGCAGAACTTATGATCAGGGAGATGATCAAACTCATCTATCCCAAAAAGCCTCTTTTCCCCCCAAGTTGGAGAATGATGATCTGTATCCCATCAAGCATCACTGAAGTGGAGAAGAGAGCGGTGCGTGACAGTGCTGAGCAGGCGGGAGCAAAAGAAGTTTACCTCATTCATGAACCCATGGCAGCTGCATTGGGTATTGGTATAGATGTTGCAGAGCCAATCGGAAATATGATCATTGACATTGGAGGTGGAACAACAGGTATAACAGTGATTGCGCTTGCAGGCATTGTTTGTGATCAATCTATTCGCATTGCAGGTGATGAATTTACTGCAGACATCATGGAAGCCCTAAGAAGATATCATAGTTTGTTGATCGGAGAAAGAACTGCCGAGCAGATCAAAATTCATATCGGTGCTGCCATGAAAGATCTTGACAATCCTCCTGATGATATTCCAGTGAACGGACGTGACCTCGTCACTGGAATTCCTAAACAGATCATGGTGAGTTATCAAGAGATTGCAGAAGCACTTGATAAATCAATCTTCAAAATAGAAGAGGCGATTCTAAAGGCATTGGAAACTACACCTCCTGAACTTGCCTCTGATATTTACAGGCGTGGACTTTATCTTACTGGTGGTGGGGCATTGCTCAAGGGGCTTGACAAACGTCTTTCTCAGAAGATCAAGCTGCCGGTTCATGTTGCAGAGGACCCCCTGAAGAGTGTGGTTCGTGGAACGGGACTTGCCTTGAAGAATTACCATGATTTTCCTTTCATCATGAGATAAGAAAACCTTTTAAAATCAGAAGGAGCCTGTTCTCCCTATGCGTAACGTTTTTTTATTTCTCAAGAAGTATTCAGTATTCATCTCCTTTCTCTTGCTGCAGGGGGTATCTCTATCAATGTTGTTTAGCTACAACCGGTTTCATCATACCCTGTATGGCATGTTCTCAAGTGAAGTGTCTGGTAGGGTTAATCAACGTGTCAACAAGGTGGAGGAATTTTTTTCTTTGAGTAAACAGAATGATCTACTCAGGGATCAGAATGCGGTACTGCTCTCAAAAATTCCTTTCGGAAGTATCGCGCCTGACTCTTTGTATAATCTGGTCAGGGATACCGCAGTTGTTGATTCCATTAAGAATTATTTGCAGTACCAGTATTTCTCTGCAAAAGTTATTTCCAATTCTGTGTTTCTTCAACAGAATTACATGATGCTTCATCGTGGAAGCGATCAGGAAATTCAAACCAATATGGCCGTCGTTGCACCTGAAGGCTTGGTTGGCACTGTGGTTAGTGTTAGCAAAAACATGTCAATGGTCATGAGTCTGTTACATCGACAATCCAAGGTAATCGCCATGTTAAAAAAAGGAAGTGGGTTGGGTGAGGTTACCTGGGATGGTAAAGACCCTGCTTATCTTCAGGTGTCGAGAATACCCAAAACCGTGACCGTAAAAAAAGGCGACACGATTGTTACCAGTCCGTATTCTGATAAGTTCCCTCCAGGCATCGCTGTCGGATATGTTGAAGAGGTAAGGCAGGATCAGGAAACAAACACATACCTGTTAAGAATCAAAACTGCCGTTGATTTCAATACCATTCAACATGTTTTTGTGGTGAAAAATCTATTGGCGGAAGAAATGGATGCACTAAAACGAAAGACGATCAAAGAATGAACTTAATTGTAAAAAATATCGTCAGGCTCATTGTTATTCTGTTGATTCAGCTTTTTATCTTGAATAATATACCACCGCTGCATCAATTGATCGTACCTTATCTATATTTTGTTTTTATACTGTGGTTGCCTTTCAGAATTACCAGAATGTGGCTGCTGTTTGCTGGTCTGTTGGTGGGATTGCTGATTGACATGTTTTATAAAACGCCAGGGTTGCACGCAGCAGCCTCTTTATTCATTGCTTTCATGAGACCTTTTGTTATCGGGTTGCTTCTGCCAAAGGAAACCACCGAGTGGGGAAATGAAGAACCTTCAAGATATACCATGGGTCCTATGCCCTATGCGACCTATGTAATTATACTTACCTTAATGCATCATGTTTACCTCATATTTCTTGAGTGGATGCAGTTTGGAAGTTTTCTTTACTTCATGGGAAAGGTTATTGCTACTACGTTGGTCAGCTTGCTGCTCATCCTTGTTGCTGATCTTTTCCTGCTAAGAAAATCAAGAACCAGGTAAGGTAGCAAATGTGTAATTTTGCCACGTAATCACCTACCTGATGCCTGCATTCAATCAGTCGAGACAAAGTGTTATCCGGATCATATTTTCGGGCACGTTCATTATTCTCGCACTGCGTCTGCTCTATCTTCAACTCGGTCCATCTGATTATGATCTTCTTGCGATGGACAATGCCGTGAGCAGAAAAGTCGTATACCCGGATCGTGGAATCATATTCGACAGGAAGGGGAGATCAATACTCGAAAATACACAGACCTATGATCTGATGGTGCTTCCCACTATGCTTAAAGGTATTGATACATTGGGGTTGTGTACCATTTTGAAGATTGATAAAGAAACATTCAGAGAGCGTGTAGTTGCAGCGATCATCAAAAATGGACGCTATCGTCCTTCCGTGTTTGAACCTGTGCTGCCAACAGAAACATTTGTAAAACTACAAGAGAATATCTTTCGATTTGAGCCGGGTTTTTACTTGCAAGAGCGGCCTAGTAGATCGTATCCATATAAGGCAGCAGCCCATATTCTAGGGTATGTTGGTGAGGTTGATTCTGCTATATTGAAGAGAACAAATTATTTCTATCAGATAGGTGACTACATGGGGTTGAGCGGACTTGAACGTTATTATGAGTCTGTATTGATGGGCAACAGAGGAGTACGTTATCAGATCAAAGACAATAAGAACAGGATCGTGGGTTCATATGAAGGTGGGAGATTTGATTCGGTAGCCATTGCAGGAAGAAACCTTCGCAGTTCAATCGATATTGATGTGCAAGTATTGGCTGAAAGATTATTAAAAAATAAATTGGGTGCCATTGTTGCGATCGATCCTCAAACGGGTGGTATCATTGCCATGGCGAGTGGACCAACCTACGATCCAAATGAACTGACCGGAAGCAACAGACGTAGCAATTTTTCATGGATGTTGAAAGACACAGCAAGGCCACTGTTCAACAGGGCCATAAAAGGGCAATACCCTCCAGGGTCAACCATCAAGCCCATGGGTGCGCTGATCGCTTTGGACGAAGGAGTGATTACAGAATCATACGGACTTGGTTGTGGCGGTGCATATTATGGTTGCAGAAGGCCGATCAAATGCACGCACAATAACCCAGGACATGCTGCTAATTTGCGGTTGGCATTGGCGAATTCCTGTAACAGTTATTTCTCTCATATTTACAGGCTTGCAGTAGACAATCCGAAATTGGGCACTACGGTGAAGGGCTATCTTAAGTGGAAGCAATACATGAATTCATTCGGACTTGGTGTTAAATTAGGGGTTGATCTTCCGAGTGAGGACAAGGGATTGATCGCCGATACCAGTTTTTACAATCGTTTATATAACCGTTCATGGAACTCATGTACAAATGTTTTCTTGGGCATAGGACAAGGGGAGATGCAGGCAACGCCCTTACAGATGGCCAATATGATGTGTATCATCGCCAATGGGGGATATTATTATACACCTCATTTCATCTCATCCATCGATGGGGAAACCAAGACCGATACGATTCTTAATCGTTATCGCACCAAACATCAGGTTACTACTATTCCAGCCACAGTTTACAAGACTGTGCAACTTGGTATGCAGGATGTCATAGAGCAAGGATCCGGCAGGGTAGCACGGATTGAAGGCATAACAATAGGAGGAAAAACAGGAACTGCTGAAAACTATGGTATCATTAATGGTCGTCGTGAAAAGCTGAAGGATCATTCCTGGTTTGTTTGCTTTGCACCTATTGAAAATCCGAAGATCGCTGTTGCTGTTATAGTTGAAAATGCAGGATTTGGAGCAACATGGGCAGGTCCGATGGCATCCTTGATCATGGAAAAATATTTGAAGGATACGTTGTCTGAACTCAGAATAAAAGAAGTGGAAAGGATTGAGAATACGGAGATCATACTTCCCATCGTCAAGCTTAAGCGCAAGCGCATTGATTCACTGAAAAAAGCCAGACAAATGAAGTTGCAGCTCAAAGCCAGAGTGCCTGTTAACGGAAAGTCATTCCCAACTCCAGATAAAAAGAAATCGTTTACCCATATTCATCAGGAAGCTGTCAAACCAAGAAATGAAGAACAACTCATTTGATGTATCTAAAGGTATTGACTGGACGATGGTCATTGTCTATGCCATGCTCGTCTTGTTGGGTATTGCAAGTATTTTTGCAACAACCTACAGAGATGAGTCTGTCGTGAGTGGCTTTCTCTCGTTCAAGACGGATTATAGCAGACAACTACTGTATTTCGGTATTAGTATTATTCTTGCAACATTTATTTTGTTGACAGACAGCAAGTTCTTTACCGCCACTGCAAATCTTTTTTATTTTCTTGGTCTGGTGTTGCTTCTGCTCGTCTTCCCATTTCATACAGAAGTAAAAGGTACAGAATCAATTATACGTTTCTCCGGGTTTCAGTTACAGCCTGCAGAATTGTGCAAAGTGTTCGTCAATCTTGCCTTGGCAAAGTATCTCTCATCCATTGATTTAAATTTCAAAAAACTTCGCTCACAATTGATTGCAGCTTCAATCGTTATCTTTCCGGCGGTCATTACTATTTTTCAAAGTGAGACTGGCTTGGCGTTGGTATACCTTTCTTTTTTTCTTGTGATGTACAGGGAGGGGCTTCCATCAGCAATCCTGGTGGTTGGCGTTTCAATGGCTGTCTTGGTTGTACTTACTTTATTGGTCGAGCAGAACTTGCTGGCAATCTTGCTGACACTGTCAGCCATCATCTTCTTATATCTTGCAAGACGACAAATGAAAAGAAATAAATCATTATTCTTTCTTGTTGTCTCTATCTGGTTTGTTGCAGTAGGTGTACAACGTTTTGCGGTTCCCTATTTTTTTGATCATGTATTAAAGCCATATCAAGTTCAGCGTATTTATGCTACTGTAGGAAAAGAGATCGTTGTGGATACACAGCGCATGAGTGCGGAAGATCTCAAGAAAATGCAAGAGAAAAAGAAGGCTGGAAATTATAATGTCAAGCAAAGCAAAATTGCAATTGGATCCGGAGGATTTTTAGGGAAAGGACTTATGAAGGGGACACAGACAAGGTATGATTTTGTGCCCGAGCAAAGAACTGATTTTATCTTTTGTACAATTGGTGAAGGATTTGGATTTGTGGGTAGTATCATCTTACTTGGATTGTATCTTTTTATGTTGTTCAGGATCGTAACAATGGCAGAACGTCAACGAAGTACTTTCTCCAGGGCATATGCTTATGGGGTTGCATCGGTGTTGTTTTTTCATATTTTCATTAACATCGGTATGACGATCGGTATCGTTCCTGTGATAGGCATCCCGTTGCCTTTCATGAGCTATGGTGGAACTTCCCTCATTACATTCACTGTCTTGCTATTCATTTTAATTCGATTGGACGCAGATCGACAAATGATCTTGCGTTAAACTTTCTCTTCAAATCAACTAATGAAAATAATACCCCTATCAGAAGGCTCATTTACTATCGATCACACCAAAGTATTTATCCCTTTTGATAATAGCAAAGATGATCTTCAGCAAAGAGCAAAAGGCAGTTTGCTGGTGGAAATCCAGCCCTTTCTTATCATAACAAATAAGGATGTAGTGTTGCTTGATACCGGACTTGGATTTTCAGAGGGTGGTGTTTTGCAGATATACAATAACCTGGATAAACATGGGATTGCTCCAACGGATGTCACCAAGGTGTTGATGAGTCATTTACACAGAGATCATGCAGGTGGACTTTCTACAGTAGACCCTTACTCCGGAGCCCGGCACTTGGCTTTTCCACACGCTAATCATTATATCCAAGCTAAGGAATTGGATTATGCTCTTAATGGTGGAAGTTCTTCATATGACAAAACTCAACTAGATCTGCTGGTCAAACATGACAAGGTCAACCTTCTCAATGATCAAGGTGTCATTGATGGTTATATTCAATATGAACTTAGCGGAGGACACTCGCCCTTTCATCAGGTGTTTAAGATCGAAGAGGATGATCAGGTCATTTTCTTTGGTGGTGATGAAGCACCACAATTGAAACAGATGAAAACGAAATTTATTGCCAAGTACGATCATGATGGCAAGCGCGCAATGGAGTTGCGACAACAATGGTGGAACATTGGAAAGTTGGAGCGGTGGACTTTTCTATTTTACCATGATATCCAAGTGCCTTTTTATACAATAGAAGAGTAAAAGGAACATTTTGTAGTAGTCGATTCCTACTTATTGCTAGTTATATCTTGCAATTATTGATTATCCAACAGCATGTTATATAAAAAAAAGAGGCTAGCTCTAAAAAGAGCCAGCCGTTGCTAACCTATGAAAAACACCATGTTAAAAATACATTATAAAAAATAATATTCAAAACCCTTTTTTTCGGGGTTCGATCTGGCGTCTTTCAACCTGTCTTTTTTGAAATTCCCTTCTGACCAGTGACCGGAACTCATCCTCCGCTCCAAACACCTTGTTGGCACGTTCCTGGTTGATCACCCTGGTAAAATCTTCCCTGTATTTCTTCCTGAGATCCAGCATTTTCTGCTGTTTTTCCAATTGGTCGGCGGAAATTCTGTCTTTTGCCATGACTTTCATCTCATTTCGGTACTGATTGAATACCGGCCAGAATTTTTGAGCTTCGTCTGGTGTGAGATTTAATTCTTTGGTAATAAATGCCATTTCCATGGCCTGGATCTTTCTGAGGTCAGCCAGTTTTTTTTGCTGATCAGGATTACCCGGTTGCGCTTTCAGTAACCCGGATGTAAGGATAATGGCAATGATCAATAACGTCTTTTTCATATTATACTGTACTATTATAAAACTATTAATTTATTGATTAAGTCTCTGTTAATTGTACGATGAGTTCCCTTCGTTCAAATCGTTCAGCTTCATATACTGACTTAGTCCGTTTTCAGATAATTCACTGAGCAGATGTCCTACCATTTCATTATTCAAGTCCACCAATGAATTCTGTTCTGAGTCAGCCAGTTCGTCGGCATCGGTCTCCATACTCATTTTTTCCGCATCACTGAGATAGGTTTCCACAGCATCAATTGATAGATCGATCTGTGGAATTGAAGCTGATACGGCAGCAACCTCTTTTTCCCCTGATTGGTCAGTTAAAAAAAACAACGTTATCATTACACCGGTAATGCAAGCTGCTGCAGCGTAGCGAACTACATTTCTGATGTCAAATAACCCGATGGTTCTGGTTGTTGGTTTGTGTACCTTGAATTGCTGGAAATAGCCTTCGGGCAGTTGAAAAGGATTCTCTTTAAGGAATAATTCATGTTGGGGATCTACAGAGGAAGTGGTCTCCTTAACATGTTCAGCAAATGATTCAAAATAGTTGGCAGGGACAGAAAATGGGTTTTCTCTGGGTAGGTTATCAACGGTCTGGCTGATGGCAGATAATTCGTTTTTTATATCGAGTTTTCTTTTCATCATAGGAGTTAGACCATTTCCTGTTTACAAGGTTTAATGTTGTAGAATATATTCTTCAATTTTCTTGACTGCGTGGTGGTAGCTTGCCTTCAGAGCACCCACAGAGGTACCCAGGATCTCGCTCATTTCCTCATAGCTCATCTCGTCAAAATACCTTAAATTGAACACAAGTTTCTGTTTATCAGGCAGTTGTTGGATAGCCAATTGTAATTTCCAGACTGCTTTTTTTTCGTCAAATCCAGGTTCACTGTGAAGTTTTTGCTCAATGGATTCACCGACATCCTCAAAAGAAACAGATTCCCTTCTTTTTTGTTTTTCAAGAAAACTAAGTGACTCATTCACTGCGATGCGGTATAGCCAGGTGAACAATTGCGCGTCTTCCCTGAAATTATCCAATCCGTTCCATGCTTTGATGAATACATTCTGCATGACATCATCAGCATCCTGATGATTGATGACCATCCTTCTTATCTGCCAATAAATTCTTTCTTGATACTTTTTAACGATAGCGGTAAATGCCTGGTCTCGCCCTTTGTTCTCTTTAAAAAGGCGAACCAGCTGATTATCGTCAATGTCGTGTGCCATGGTTATTGAATGGCGGATTCAGTGTAATTACTTCTTCCTTGCGATCGATTTTTCTGCAGCGGCAACAATGAACTCTGTGTCCAATCCGTATTTGGTAAGAAGTTGCGTTGGCGTACCACTTTCACCGAAGGTATCTTGCGTGCCGACCATCTCAATGGGGATAGGGAAGGATTTGACAGCTGTCTGGGCAATGCTGTCACCCAGTCCGCCAAGAACATTGTGTTCTTCTGCTGTAACAGCACAACCTGTTTTTTTGATGGAAGCGATCACTGCATCTGTATCGAGTGGTTTGATCGTATGGATATTGATGACATCTGCATGAATACCTTTTTCTTTCAGTATTCTCGCTGCTTCAATCGACTTCCACACCATATGACCACAAGCAAATATGCTCACGTCAGAGCCCTCAGCCAGTTGTTGTGCTTTTCCTATTACAAATGGTTCATCGGGATTGGTGAATATCGGCCATACGGGTCTGCCGAATCGAAGATATACAGGTCCATCATGATCAGCGATCGCGATGGTAGCGGCTTTTGTTTGGTTGTAATCACATGGAACAATCACGGTCATGCCAGGAAGCATTTTCATCAATCCGATATCCTCAAGGATCTGGTGAGTGGCCCCGTCTTCACCCAGGGTGAGTCCGGCGTGTGAAGCACAAATTTTTACATTCTTACCTGAGTAGGCAACCGACTGTCTGATCTGATCGTATACCCTTCCGGTTGAGAAGTTTGCAAAGGTCGTGGTGTATGGAATTTTTCCGCCAATTGTCAGGCCGGCTGCTATGCCGATCATGTTGGCTTCAGCAATTCCACATTGGATAAAACGCTCAGGAAATGCTTTGATAAAGGCATTGAGTTTCAACGAACCTGCCAGGTCAGCGGTTAGGGCTACAACATTTGGATTTTTTTGTCCGAGTTCAAAAATCCCGTCACCAAAACCGCTTCTAGTATCTTTTTGTCCACTTACCTGTATCGCTTCGAGCATATTAATATTCTTTGGCGCAAAATAACATTAATCAATCGTTATTTCAGCGGAGTGAAGGTTAAAATTTGCAGATTAATTCAATCGGTGAGGTCTCAACTCCAGGTGTTTTGGCAATTTTTCTATGTACTGTTCCCATTTCCATGCCGTGGTCATGATATCCTCGAGACTGTACTTCGGTTTCCAGCCCAGTTCTTGTTGGGCTTTATCGTTATTCGCAAAAATTGCAACAACATCGCCTGCTCTTCTTGGCCCGATCGTATAGTTAACTTGAATGCCGGTGCTCTTCTCAAAAGCTTTGATCGACTCCAGCACAGTGATGCCGTTGCCTGTACCTAAATTGAAAATTTCACAGTTGGTTTTGTTCCTGTTAGTCACCAAAAAATCCAACGCAAGTGTATGGGCATGTGCGAGATCGCATACATGGATAAGATCTCTTATGCAAGATCCATCACGTGTTGGATAATCATTGCCAAAAACAGTGAGCATTGGGATTTTTCCTATGGCGGTCTGTGTTATAACAGGAGCAAGGTTCTGTGGTCTATCGATTGGCAACTCACCGATCAAGGCTGAAGGGTGTGCACCAGCGGGGTTGAAGTACCTGAGCATTACAGCATTGGTTGTCTTTTTTGCAGCGGCAAATGCCTCGATCATTTGTTCACCCATTTGTTTGGTCAGGCCGTAAGGCGATTCTGCGTTCTTTCTGGGAGTCTCTTCTGTTACAGGAATCTTGTCAGGATTACCATATACCGTACAGGAAGAAGAAAAAACAAAGTTGGGAATATTGAACTCTTCTATGCAGCGCAATACATTGATAAGAGAGTTCATGTTGTTGTGAAAATAAAGCAAGGGTTTTTCCACTGACTCACCAACTGCCTTGTATGCAGCAAAATGAATGACACCTGTTATACCGACATTTTCTTCAAAGATGGCACGTGTTTCATCGAAATTGCAGAGGTCGACTTTATAGTTTTTTATTTTTTTTCCAGTTATTTTCTCAACACCCTCGAGCATACCGGGTGTTGATCGTGAATTGTTATCAGCAGAGATTACCTCGTACCCATTTTCAATTAGGTCTACAATAGTATGTGATCCAATATATCCTGAACCCCCTGTTACAATCACTTTTTTCATGTGTTTATTCTTTACGCAATTAACTGATCAGTCCCATGATGTATTTACCATATCCACTTTTAAGCAAAGGTTCTGCAAGACGGATCAACTGATCTTTGCTGATAAACCCTTTTCTCCAGGCGATCTCTTCAATACAAGCGATCTTTATTCCTTGTCTTTGTTCTATCACCTGAATAAATTGCGAAGCTTGCATGAGTGAATCAAATGTACCTGTATCAAGCCAAGCTGTTCCCCTGTCGAGAATGGACACATGCAGCTTTCCTCTTCTTAAGTATTCAAGATTAACATCTGTGATCTCATATTCTCCTCTTGGAGAAGGGGTGATATTTTTTGCGATTTCCACAACCTCGTTGTCGTAGAAATATAATCCGGGTACGGCAAATTTACTTTTGGGGTGAGCAGGTTTTTCTTCAATCGATACAGCTTTCATGTTGTTGTCAAATTCAACAACACCATAGCGCTCAGGATCACTTACCTCATAAGCATAAACAATACCTCCGTTTGGATTTGTATTTTGTTCCAGCATTTTTGCAAGTCCTGTGCCGTAGAATATATTGTCACCCAATACAAGCGCACAGGAATCATTTCCAATGAATTTTTCTCCTATCACAAAAGCCTGGGCAAGTCCGTTTGGAAGGGGCTGTTCTGCATAGCTGAGTGATAAACCAAGGTGACTTCCATCGCCAAACAACTTCTGAAATTGTGGAAGGTCTTGTGGGGTGGAAATAATGAGGATCTCTTTTATCCCTGACAGCATCAAGGTTGACATTGGATAGTAGATCATGGGCTTATCATAAACCGGCATGATCTGTTTGCTGATCGCATAGGTTATGGGGTACAGTCTTGTTCCGGACCCTCCGGCTAATATGATGCCTTTCATATGGTGCAATTATGGCCACAAAGATGCAATTTTTAACAGGATTTACCACTCTTAACTTTCGCTTAATATGCAATTCACAATTGGTTAACCTATCCCACACAGAGAGTTAACCTGTCTTTGATTCCTTTGTGCCATAATAAATGGCATCATGAAGACGATTTTTTACAGTTTCGCGGTTTTTTTCATTTCATTCTTCATGCTGACGGCTAGGGTATCAGCACAAACAATAACTATTGCCGGAAAGGTGATCAGTTCGGGTAACGAAGCGATTGCAGCTGCAAGTGTTGTTGTCGAAGAGACTAACAAAACACTCATCACCAATATAGATGGTGCATTCAGCCTTTCGCTTGAAAAAGGAAAAAAATATACACTCAGGGTATCAAGTTTAGGATACAATACAAAAGTTATTTCAGGAATCGAGCCAGGGGTTGGGACAGATGAAAATATCATCGTTGTACTTGAGCCTAAGGTCGCCAATAGTGAAGCGATCGTGATCCGTTCAACGCGTCGTCAGGAGAGCACCATGGCATTGCTCACGTTTCAAAGAACAAATTCAGCGGTTTCGAGCGGACTCGCTTCAGATTTTATTAGAAGGACCCCGGACAAAAATACCGGAGAAGTATTGAAGCGTGTAAGTGGTGCATCTATCCAGGATAATCGCTTTGTAGTGGTTAGGGGTTTGTCTGATCGTTATAATTCAGCCATGCTCAATAGTGCACTACTTCCCAGCAGTGAGCCGGATAAAAAAGCATTTGCTTTCGATATGTTTCCCGCAGCATTGATCGATAACCTGGTGATCAATAAAACTGCCACTCCTGAATTTACGGGAGAGTTTTCCGGTGGACTCGTTCAGGTGAACACACGTGATATCCCTGCAAAAAATATACTGTCTGTCGGATTTGGATTGGGATACAACACACAATCAACTTTCAACACCTTCACCAGCAACAAGCGCAATACATACGATTGGTTGGGTTTTGATGATGGTACAAGAAGCTTGCCTGACAGTTTTCCTGCAACGGCCCAACTCTATCGTGGATTAGGAAAGGATGCTGCCGGACTCAATAAACAAATTGAACTTACAAAATCATTCCGAGGTGATGTGTACGCTCCGGTCAATGCAACTGCCCAGCCAATCAAAACATTCAACCTTACCTATGCGCAAAGCCATAAGTTCAAAAGGGGTGGAAGTTTGGGAACACTGGTTTCATTGAATTACCGCAATGCAATGCTCATATACGATGTGAAAAGATCATTCTATGAGTCTGATGGCGCTAAAGTATTTGAGTACAATGACAATCAAAACAGGTACCAGACCAACCTAGGTGGTATCGTTAATATTTCATGGGTCAAGGGAAAGCATAAGGTCTCTTTCAAAAATCTATTCAATCAGCTTTACGAAGACAACTACTACACCAGAACAGGATATAATACCAACCGTAGGAATGATATCTTGTTTTACTCTTCTTACCTCAATCAAAGAAGTTTATTCAGCTCTCAACTTGAGGGCGAGCATCAATTGAGCACTAAGGGAATTAAGTTCAAGTGGAATGGCAATGCCGGCTACAACTGGAAAACCCAACCTGATCTCAGAAGTGCTTTGTATGCAAGAAGTATTAATACCAATGAACCTTACGAAATTGATCCTGATGACACAAGAAGGTTTTTCAGCAACCTGAAAGATTACAGTGCAGGTGCAGGTGGACAATTGATCGTTCCAATGAACTGGGGTGGAAAAGAAAAGCAGACGTTCAAGTTGGGCGGATCTTCTCTTGTGCGTATGCGTGATTTCAGCAGCAGGATATTCAGATATAACATCACCAACATCAACTCATTTGTAGTTGCCAATTCACATAAGCCTGTAACCGAGGCTTTCCAGGAAAGCAATATGGGGCAGTCAGGATATATCTTGGAAGAATTCACCAACAACCAGGATAAATACTTTGGAATTTCTGTTCTGAATGCAGGTTATGCCATGATGGATAATAAAGTTGGTCCTTTCAGGCTCATATGGGGACTCCGTGCTGAGCGTTTTGAACAGTTGTTGAGTTCAAAAGAACAAACCGGCAATAGAAGCACCAGGCTGACTAAAAAAATGGATCTGCTTCCTTCTGTCAACCTTTCAATGAATGTTGGTGATAAGCAAAACCTCAGACTTGCTGCCAGCAGAACAGTGGCGCGTCCTGAGTTTAGAGAGATTGCTGAATTCGCTTTCTACGATTATGAAATGAATTACGGAGTGAAGGGTGATACAGCGTTGAGAAGAACATCGGTCTTGAATTATGATGTACGCTATGAAATTTATCCAAAAGCAGGTGAAGCGATTAGTGTTGGTGCATTTTATAAGTCATTCACTGATCCCATTGAATTCCGTCTAGATCCAGGAAGCAACGCAGATAGCCGTCGTTATTTCTATCAGAATGCCATCAGTGCCAATACAGTTGGCTTTGAGATTGAGGTCCGCAAGGGGTTTGACTTTATTTCACCCCTGCTTAAAAACTTCAGTTTCTTTGGAAATTATACTTATCTAAGATCGGAGGTGGTATTCAATGATCTGAGTGTTAGCAGTAAAGAGATACGTGCAAACAGGCCGCTTCAGGGTCAATCACCTTACCTGATCAATGCAGGAATTCAATATACCTCAGATAAGTTCAATGCTTCTATTCTCTACAACAGAGTGGGTGAACGTCTTGCGCTTGTGGGTAATGATGAATTTCCAAATGTCTACGAACGTCCGCGTAATCAGTTGGACATTCAGTTGTCAAAAAGAGTCATCAACAACAGGGGAGAGATCAAGTTGAATGTGGCGGATATATTGAACAATGCTGTATTCTTCTATGAAAATACTGACGATGCCTTTTCATACAAAGACGGGGTAGACAGGATGTTCAACAGCTTTAAGCCCGGTTCAATCATAACCTTAGGATTCACTTACGATTTCGATATCAATAAAAAAAACAAGAAAAAATAAAACAAGATTAAACACTCGATTATGAAAAAGATCCTTTTCGGAGCATTGGCCATGTTGATGATTTCAGCCAGCTCTTGTCTTAAAGTGAATTTTGAAGATACCGTTAACAACACCAATGGTGGTGGTTCTGCAAATACAGACGCGCAGGATCCCGTAACCAATGGCGGTGTAATACAGGGTATCCTAAATAAAAGTTATTATCTGCCCAAAGGTAAATACACGCTTAAGGGTTATGTGTATGTAACCGATGGCAATACACTCACCATCGCTCCAGGAAGTGTTATTGTGAGCGATATTACTGAGAAGGGCGCACTTATCATTGAACGTGGTGCAAAGCTGATCGCTGATGGCCGTGCTGATAATCCGATTGTATTCACAAGTGGTAAAGCGATCGGACTCAGAACTCCTGGTGATTGGGGCGGAATTATTTTGCTCGGCAAAGCACCTACCAACAGACCACTTGATCCGGCACCAGTAATCGAGGGTGGCGTTGGTCGTAAATATGGTGGCACAGAACCGAATGATGAGAGTGGAATCTTGCGCTATGTTAGAATTGAGTTTGCAGGTATTGCTGCAGAACCTGGTTCAGAGATCAATGGCTTGACGCTCGGCGGTGTTGGTTCCGGCACCATTATTGAAAACGTACAGGTATCTTTTGGTAACGATGATGCTTATGAGTTTTTTGGAGGAACAGTAAACTGTAAAAATCTTGTTGCATTTGCTACCGCTGATGATGATTTCGATTTCGACTTTGGATATTCAGGGAAGATACAATACGGAATTGCTTGCCGTAAGCCTGATTTTGTTGATGGCGGTGATGCAGGCAATGGAATTGAGTGTGATAATGATGGATCTGGAAGTACGGCTGAACCATTCACAAGACCTCAGTTGAGCAACTTCACCTTTGTTGGTCCAAATGGTGCAACAGGAACTGCTGCTAATCATAATTTTGGAAACCGTTGGAGAAGATCAACTCGATTCATGTTGCGCAATTCGGTGATGATCGGCTGGCAGAAAGGTGGATTCTCTCTTGAGTCTGACAATACGATCAGAGCTTATTATCTTGATGGTACAGCAGAGTTTAAAAACAATCTTGTTCATGCGATTGCGGCTCCTTTCAAATCAGGAAATCAGAATATTGCCACCGATGCCCAAATCAAATCAAAAGCTGAATCTGAGGGTTGTATTCACCTGGCCTCTGCAGCGGATGCACAACTCACATCGCCATTCTACTCCACTACCCCTAATTTCCTCCCTGCGCAAGGGTCACCTGCTCTGACCGGCGCTGATTTTACAGGGATGAATTCATACTTCATTAAGACATCCGGTAACACGGCCTTGACCTTCAGGGGAGCAATGGGTACAACGGATTGGACGCTTGGATGGACGAACTGGGATCCTCAGAACACAGCATACTAAACTGAATCTTTTATAAATGTTAAACGCCGTTCTTAATTGGAACGGCGTTTTTTATTGATCATTTTTTTGCATTCAGGCTGAATCCAAAAGTAGTGCCTACGGCTGGTTTGCTTCTCACGTGTATGATTTCGCCATGTGCCTCTATAATATGTTTACATATGGCAAGCCCCAAACCAGTGCCGCCTACATTTCTGCTTCGTCCGTAGTCAGTTCTATAGAAGCGCTCAAAAATCCTGGGGAGGTGCTCCTCTGCAATGCCAATGCCATCATCACTGATCTCCACAAGTACTTTGTCATCATCTGTTCTGTATACACTGGCTTCAACATGTCCTTCTGCATTGCCGTATTTGATGGCATTGTCGGTCAAGTTGATCAACACTTGTCTGATCTTTTCTTTGTCAGCATGAACCGAGATTGGCTGTTCACATCCTTTTTTTATGAGGCACTTGATTTTCTTAGGATCTGATTTGATGATAAGCGATTCATAAACTTCATTGATCAGGTCTTGTATGATGAAGTTTGAATAATGCATTTCCTGTTTGCCGCTCTCTAGTCTTGTGATCTCATCAAGATCTGATATCAAGTTGATCAATCGCTCAGTATTCTTGTGTGCATTGGATAGAAACTTTGATCGGATCTCAGGATTTTCTGATGCACCTTCTATCAATGTCTCCAGATAGCCTTGTAGAGCGAATACAGGTGTCTTGAATTCATGGGCAAGATTTTGCAGAAACTCTTTTCTGAATGCCTCGTTCTTTTCAAGCATTTCCATCTCGGCCTTGCGCTGGTCGGCCCATTGCAGTACTTCCTCACCCACCTCTTCAATATTTTTTTGGGGGAGTACAGATTTTTTAAAGAATTCTTCCCGCTTAGATGCTTTTGTTTGATGAATAAATTTATAGATCAGTTTGATCTTTCTGTAAATGAATTTGTCGATGAGAAATCTTGACAAGAATAAGCAAACAAGAAAGATCGACAAAATGGCTCCAAGATTGAAGTAGACATTATTGGATATAATAAAGATGAGGATTCCTGAAAACAGGGAAACAATCAAAGACAGGATCAAGGCAATACTTCCAGGGGAGGTGTTTTTTGTGTCGAGCATTACACAATATACGAATAGCAGGCCGACAAATCATTCAATCACAGCTCGAATTTGTAGCCCACTCCCTTTACTGTGGTGATGCAGTCGAGATCAAGTTTTTGTCTGATCTTTCTGA
>JBKCFW010000101.1:0-2696 GCA_046303675.1 bacterium | reverse complement strand
ACAAGCGCACAGGCGACAAGCTACTGCTCTGTCGTGTGTTTGTGTGTTCCAGAGCATGCACAAGGGCACACAGGCATCAGGCTTTCTGCTCTGGCGTGTCTTTGAGCGTGCACAAGCACACACGCAGCAAGCTACTGCTCTGGAGTGAGTTTGCGTGTCTTTGAGCGTGCACGAGCACACAGGCATCAAGCTACTGCTTGGGCGTTTTCGCGCATGCACAAGCTCACGGGCGTCAAGCTACTGCATACACGTATTTTCGAGCATGCACAAGCACACAGGCATTAAGCTACTGCTTAGGCGTTTCGTTGCGTGTTTTCGAGCATGCACAAGCACACAGGCATCAAGGCGTTTGATTGCGTGTTTTCGAGCATGCACAAGCACACAGGCAGCAAGCTACTGCTTGGGCCTTTGATTGCGTGTTTTTGAGCGCACAGGCATCAAGCGACTGCTTAGGCGTTTGGTTGCGTGTTTTCGAGCATGCACAAGCGAACAGAAAGCAAGCTACTGGTGTGGGGTGTGTTTGCTTGTCGTTGAGCATGCAAAGGCACACAAAAAGCAAGCTACGGCTCTGGCGTGAGTTTGCGTTTCTTCCAGCATGCACAAGCGCACGGGCATCAAGCTACTTACTGCTCCGGCGTGAGTTTGTGTTGCTTCCAGCATGCACAAGCACATTGTCTGCCTTTCAGCATGCACAAGCACAAGCACAACAAGCTATTGCCCTGGAGCGTGCGTAGGCTTGGCTTGTTTTGAGAGCAGAGCTGGCATGTGCCTTGCATTCTGCTCTGGTGTGTGTTTGCCTGCCTTTGAGCATGCACAGGCACACGGGCATCAAGCTGTTGCTCTGGGGTGTGCGTAGGCTTGGCTTTTTTTGAGTGCAGAGCTGGCATGTACCTTGCATTCTGTAGTATTTCAGCAAGGGAAACAACAAAAGGACAGCAGCAGGACTATGTGAAAGGATTGATTAATGGTTTTGCCTGCACTTCTCTGCCTCAGTCTTGTTCCCTGGCTAAATAAATCTCTTGCTTCATTTTCATAATTTTATCACAATGCTGTTCTTGGTTCAGTTTTTTCTTATTGCGCACCTTTCCTCAAAAGTAGGAAAAGGTCCAAAGTTGGCACACATGTTGAGTCATTATGCAGGGTTTTGGCTGTTCATTCCAGTGCAAATTCTATCACAGCTATATAAACCAAGTTCCTGCAGCATCTGGTTTGGCATACTGGATTCTATGGGTCACTTTCTATGAAACAAATGCCTTCAATGGAGGCCTTTCTTCGCCCACCCTCTCACTGTTGTCGTCACTGCTGCTACTACTGGCCACAGCTGCCCTGGCAGCATTGCCTTTCCTTCTGATTCGCCTCCTAGGCTGCACGGATTCGTCGCTGTCGGATACAGAAGAGAGTCCCATGAATGCAGGTAAGGGTTCTTTCTCGTGTGCGGAGGGGCGGGATGATACTATGTCTTCCTATTCCGGATTGAACTATTTATTTTCTACTGATAGCTCCTTTCCGGTGTTTTCAGAGGCACAAAAAACACCGGAAAATGAGCTACCACGAAAATCCTGATTACTGAGCTTGCGTATTCTCATGAGCCCAGCTAAACAATAGACACCACGAAAATCCTCAGATGCGCTACTTAGTTGATAAGACTCGCGACTGTATGCGCTACTTGATGAGACTCACGACAGAGCATATGTGTTGGATCATGGCATGAGGCTCATGACTGAGGACATGCGCTAGTCCATGAGACTCACTGCTCCAGAGATGCGCTACTGAGTCCATAAGACCGTCTCACGGTTCAAGAGATGCGCTACTGAGTTGATAGGACTTACGGCTCAACTAGGAGATGGGCTAGTTGATGAGACTCACGGATGAGGATATGTGCTGGTTCTATCAAATTTATTGAAAATCTGTGAAAAGCATTGCCTAGATACTTTGAAAGGAGTCTAAACAAAAAAAGTGACCACAAGGTAGCGGATCACAACAAAGCAAGGCAGTGTTACAGAAACATGACTGAGGAAGCAAAAGGCTAAGACAAAAAAGAAAACATACTGTATGGCACACAAACACAAAACACATGTAAGAGTTCACTCAGGCTCCAACGTCTGAACTTCAAGTGACAAGCAGCTCAGTCAAGGCTTGTTGTGACATGATACATGATATTTCGCTTGGAGAGGAGAGAGAGAGGGACATAAAATTTATCAATCTTTTTGTCTCCAAAGCACAGGGTCCTGATGTTGAACAGGCACAAAAAACAAGCATGTGGGGTCCCCACTCGCTCCCTGCTCACTTTGTAGCAGTTCATGTTGCTCATGCTGATACATGAACCACAACTGTCGATCCTAATCACAAAAACAAGCACCAGAGCTGGGAATAGACCAAAAAACAAGGGCATATGATTGAGCAACAATAGAACAAGCATGTGCTGCAGTTGCTACCCACCTGCTCACATGGTAGCAGTTACGTGTTGCTCATGCTGATCAGAACGCAGGGTGCTGCTGCCAGATACTTCCATCCGTAGACACACTGACAGACTGAGAACAAGCCCCCGTATGCAGTAATACAGCAAGGCTGCCATAGCTGGTACCCAGAGAAACGTCCTCAGGTGGCTGCAGCATCATCCCCTACCAGCAAGCATTCCTGGTTGGAGATGTGAAATGTCGTCTGTTCCTTGGGCCTGTGCAAGCACCAGCAGGTGA
>JBKCFW010000100.1:0-21433 GCA_046303675.1 bacterium | reverse complement strand
TCTTCTCCAAACACGAGGTCCATGCGATGTTTTGTCACATATCCGGTTCCGCTGTCTTTCATGCTGTGTTGTTTCGTACCCAAAAATCCGATCGTGTTGTTGATGAGAATATCACCTTGTACTTCATCAGGGAAATGTCTGCTTGATACAAATTCCAATCCGGATGTTGGTCTCACTTTATGTTTTTCTTCCAGCAGCGATGGTGAGTTGTGATTGCCTTGTCCATATCTTGGAAGGTTTGTTCCCGGCATCATCCAATGGAGATCCGGTCCGGATCCATCCAGGAAAAAGTTTTGTCCCCATTGATCAAATGCTATACCCCATGGATTTGGAATCCACAGTTGGGCTGTGCGTTCAAGATGTTTTCTTTGGGGTGAGTAACGGAAAAAACCTCCGTTGGTTGCTCTGATCGTTCCGTATGGAGTTTCAACATTTGAATGAAGGAATACACCTTCGCCCATGTAAAACGCGCCCGACTCATCTGCAACAAAAGCGCTTATTTCATGATGCGTGTCGTGATCATCAAAGCCACTCAATACAACCTCTTTGGTGTCTGCGCGATCGTCACCATTGTTATCTTTTAATAGAACCAGGTTTGTACCCTGACTTACATACACACCTTCATGGGTGATCTCCATTCCCACAGGAACATGAAGGTTGTCGGCAAATACAGTTTCTTTGTCTGCTTTGCCATCATTGTTGGTGTCTTCCAGAATGATGATCTTGTCATTGGGTTTTGGATCTCCAGGTTTGTAGTGTGGATAGCTGGGCATGCATACCACCCAAAGACGACCTTTATTATCAAAGGTCATCTGTACAGGCTTGGCAAGATTGGGAAATTGTTTTTCAGACGCAAACAACTCTATTTTGTAACCCGGTGCTGTCTTTATTGCATTTAGCGCCTCCTCTTCATACAGGTAGTTAAGATTGCCATTGTTTTGAGCATTGTAGTTGGTGGTAACTTCAGGAAGAGGTCTGGTTTTTTTGTCAGCCGCTTCAATGTCATACTTCACTCCCTTGGTTGCAGCCCTGATCGCTTCTTCACGAATAGCGATCATTTCTCTTACTTTATGTATTTCGGCTGGGTAGTTATCCGGACCAAAGGGTTCATACCTGCGTCCGTATACATGAACGCCGTTGGGCATTTTAAAATCATTATGCCACATCCAGTTTTTTTCATCAACAGCCTGTTTAACAAGGTCTCTATATTTTTCAATAGAAGAACCCCGGCTGTTCCCTTGTCCCTCGTCCCCAGTCCCTCGTCCCTTGTCTCCAGTCCCTTGTCCCTTTTTACTGAATATCTCATCTGCAAGAAGCAGTGAAAACTTTCTGTATCCAGCATCATTCAGCTGGATCCCATCTATGGTCAAGTGTTCATTGCTTTCAGTGTACCATTGTTTTGAAGCGTTGAATGCGTCAATAAACAAAAGCTTGTGTTTAGTTGCTGCATCTTTTATAGCTTGGGCATACAGCTGTAGGTTTTTATTTTCGTTAATACCATTTGGCACATCAAAGGAATCAGAAATGTCTTGATAGGCAATTGGAGAGACTAGTACTAATCTTGGCGCAGCGTGGCCGTTGTATTGCTGTGCCAATGTGTGTTTGATGAATGCATCCAGTTCCGCCTTAAATGTTGGCAATGCTGCTGCTCCACCAAAAGATTCACTGAATCCGAAAAAGGAGATGACCACATCCGTTTGCAGTCGGGTTAACCACTGGTCGTTTGATTCAAAATGACCCTCGCTTCCTGTCTTGTTTGCATACTCAGACTGAAAAATTTCTGCTCCCGGAAATGCCCATGGTGTAGGTCTTGATGAATGAGGCCTGAATCCTGGAGTATCTCCCGGGTCGCATAGATTTCTAATGGTCAGCAAACTATCTGGGTAACGCAGGTGCATCTCTGTTTCGAAGTGATCGAAATTGATCATTCTTGAACAGAGGTTTCCTCCGATCAAAGAGATCCTGATGTTCTTGTGGATCGCTATGGGTTCTGGGACAGTTGGATTTAGAAAACCGATACTCCCGACTGCGATGGCAAGAAAAAACGCCGCAATTTTTATTTTAAAAGACATGGTGGTTGTTTTCGTAATTTTTGGAGCTATAATTTAGAGAATAATCCTGTTATGTCGGGCATAAATCGCATTTATTTTGACACATTCAGGGCTTTTTTATTGCTGCAAAAATTGCATGTTTCTTGTTATGGTACAGCAGTTAATTGATGTATCATTTTTCTTGCTCTTTCATTTCATCAAACCGAATCTGAAATGAATGCTTAATTTTACCGACATTTTAAATTCATGAAGACGCTTGTTTGTTCATCACCCGGCAATTTTCAATACATCAATTCAGAAATGCCCTCTTTTCAACCCGGGTATTCTATCATTCAAATCAAAAGGGTTGGTATTTGTGGTACTGATCTTCATGCTTTTGATGGAACACAGCCGTATTTTTCTTATCCACGAATTCTTGGTCACGAATTGGCTGCAGTATATGTTGATGGTGATGCTTCAGGTTTCGAAGCTGGTGAGTTACTGACGATCATACCGTATTTTAATTGTGGGACCTGTGTTGCATGCCGAAATAATAAACCGAATTGCTGTACATCCATCAAAGTATGCGGTGTTCATATTGATGGAGGCATGACTGAATATTTACTTGTTCCTTCATCTTCTCTTATCAAATCCGAAGGGTTATCCATCGATCAGTTGGCATTGATTGAACCGCTTGCAATTGGTGCACATGCCATCTCAAGAGCTGAAGTGCAATCAAATGATACTGTGCTGGTAGTAGGTGCAGGTCCGATCGGCATTGGCATTGTTGAGTTTGCTCGTTTAAGGGGTGCGAAAGTGATATTGATGGACACAAATGATGACAGGCTCAACTTTTGCCATTCTTATTTAAAAGACATTCACATTGTTAATCCCAAAAGTGTGGATCCTGTTGAAGCATTAATGAAATTGACCAATGGTGATATGCCCTCTGTTGTGTTGGATGCCACAGGAAATCTGAAAGCGATCAATGGTTCTTTTGCATACATGGCACACGGCGCGCGTTATGTGTTGGTAGGTTTGCAAACAGGAGAGATCACATTCAGTCACCCTGAATTTCACAAACGTGAAGCTACCCTGATGAGCAGCCGAAATGCAACACGAGCTGATTTTGATCTTGTCATACAGTCGATCAAAGAAGGGAAAGTAAATCCGCTCAACATGATCACACATCGTTTGTCATTTGATGAAGTAGCTGAACGATTTGCTTCACTTACTGATCCGGTTCAGAAAACAATAAAAGCTGTTATTGAGCTTTAATAAATGATCAGAAGAATAAATTGGCTGATTACTAGTTTGTTTTGCCAGGGTAGACTTTCAATGCTTCCTCCAGACAATCCATCGCAGCATCAATGTCTTCGTTTTTGATGACATAAGCGAAGCGCACTTCATCTTTTCCAAGAGTTTGCGTTTCATAAAATCCACTTGCAGGTGCAAGCATCAATGTTTGTCCTTTGTACGAGAAGGATTCTAGTAGCCACTGACAAAATTTGTCACAATCGTCAATGGGGAGTCTTGCCATCACATAGAAAGCCCCGCCGGGAGTGGGACAAAACACGCCGGGCATGTCATTTAATCTCCTGACCAATAAATCTCTTCGGGAAATATACGCTGCCCTGGGGATATCAAAATAGGTGTCAGGTAGATCCAGTGCTGCTTCTGCAAGGATCTGTGAAAGTCCGGGTGGACTCAGCCTTGCTTGCGCAAACTTCATGACCGAGTCATATACTTTTTTATTTCTTGTGATCAGTGCTCCGATCCTTGCGCCACATGCAGAATATCTTTTGGATATGGTATCGATCAACACCACATGTTCCGGGATTTTTTTCAAATGAAGTGCGCTTGTGTATTCTCCGTCATAGCAAAATTCCCTGTAAGCCTCATCGGAAAACAAGTAGAGGTTATGTCTTAGACAAATATCTTCCAGCTGCTCCATCTCTTCTTTGCTATATAAGTAGCCCGTAGGATTATTGGGGTTGCATATCATGATCCCCTTTGTTTTTGGGGAAATCAATTTTTCAAATTCTGGGATTGGTGGAAGGGCAAAGCCGTTTTCGATGTAAGAGCTTATTGGGACAATATTTACACCCGTCATTACTGCAAACCCACTGTAATTGGCATAGAAAGGTTCAGGGATGATCACTTCATCTCCCGGATCAAGGCATGCCATCATGGCAAATACAAGTCCTTCACTTCCACCTGTCGTAACAAGAATCTGATCTTGAGTTACTTCAATGTTTGACTTGTGATAATACTGAACAAGTTTTTTTCTGTACGATTCATTTCCGGCACTGTGGCTATATCCAAGTGTTTTAATATCTGCATCCTTTACCGCCTGGAGTGCCATAGGAGGGGTTTCGATATCCGGCTGTCCAATGTTGAGGTGATATACTTTTAAGCCCCTCTTTGTTGCTTCTTCAGCAAAGGGGGCCAATTTTCTAATTGGTGATGGAGGCATCAGTTCGCCTCGTTTTGAGGGTTGGAGCATTTTGCAAAAATAATTGATTTTGAATGGTAACGCTAGTTCATGCTGCAGAAATATCTGCATAAGTTAAAATCTTTTCAAAAATCTGACGCAACACCAGGAATAAGCAAAACAATGCCTAATTTTGTTTTTGACTCTAACATGTAAAGATCATCATTAGAAAAACATACACTATGAAAAAGTTTATGCTGTCCATTTTATTGGTTTCAACTGCATTTTTGGGATTCTCACAGACAACAGCTAAAAAAGCAGAGGACCTTGTAAAGTTCAAAGAGGTACGTTATAATTTTGGAAAGATCAAGCAGGGTGTTCCAGTTACCCATGATTTTGAGTTTACCAACATCGCTGGTGAGCCAGTGATCATCGAAAATGCCACTGCATCTTGTGGTTGCACAACTCCTGTATGGCCTCAGCAACCCGTGATGAAGTCAAAGACGGATAAGATCAAAGCCGGATTCAACGCTGCTGCAGCTGGTCCATTTGAGAAGACCATATTCATTAAGCTGAAAGGTATTGATGCCAGATACGAACTGAAAATAGCAGGTGAGGTGCTCACAGCCGAAGCCTACGACAAACAGAATCAACAATAATTTCAAGGCCTGGTAACAGGCCTTTTTTTTGCTGTTTACCATTCTTATTAGCAGGTTTTCCACAGCACTTTTTTATTGATAAAAAAGGCTAGTTTTGTTGCATGGACCCCTTAGAGACCCCCGAATCTGAAATTGCCAGTGAGCTTTCATTTGAGGCTTTCAGGAAGACTGTGCTGAATGACTATAGCATTGCATATCAAAGCCGACAAGCAAGTTTGCTTGGGAGGAAAGAGGTGCTTACCGGCAAGGCCAAATTTGGCATTTTTGGAGATGGGAAGGAAGTCCCTCAGGTTGCCATGGCTAAGTTTTTTCTACAAGGTGATTATTATGCAGGATATTATCGCGATCAAACCCTGGCCTTTGCAACAGGGATCGCTACATTGACCGAATTCTTCTCTCAACTATACGCTGATCCTGATCCGCTAAATGACCCGCACAGCGCAGGCCGACAAATGAATTGTCACTTTAGCACCCCTTTTGTAGATGACAAGGGTGATTTTGTGAACCTTTCCCAACAGAGAAATTTTTCTTCAGGCCTTGCCCCCACCGCCGGTCATATGCCCAGAGCGCTGGGACTGGCTCATGCATCGAAGATCTATCGTCATTCACCAGTATTGAATAAACAATCTCAATTTTCCAATCACGGCAATGAGGTTTGTTTTTGTACGATCGGAGATGCCTCAACCAGTGAGGGACATTTCTGGGAAAGCATGAATGCTGCCGCTGTGATGCAAGTGCCATTGGTTGTATTTGTATGGGATGATGGATACGGAATTTCCGTTCCTAATGAAATTCAAACCGTAAAGTCGTCTATCTCAGATGCACTTTCAGGTTTTGAAAAAACCAAGGGTACGAACGGCATGCTGATCTACAAGGTTAAGGGTTGGGACTATGCACAACTGTGTGAAGCCTTTGAAGAGGGGATCAGTGCCGCCAGAAAGGAACATGTTCCTGTATTGTTTCATGTTGAAGAGCTTACCCAGCCGCAAGGGCACTCAACCTCCGGTAGTCATGAGCGTTACAAAACAAAAGAGCGACTGGAGTGGGAGCGGGAATGGGACTGTGTGAAAAAAATGAGAACCTGGATTCTTGAAAACACACTGGCGTCTGAAGAAGAATTGTCAGCAATCGAAGAGGAGGCAAAAAAGTTTGTCAATGAGTCGAGGAACAATGCCTGGAGGGCATATGATGAGCCCATTCAGTTGCACAAGAAAAATGCTTTAGCGATCATTGAAGAAATTTTACAACAACATCCTTCAGATGCCATCCAACAGATACATCATGAACTGTCTGATAACCAGTTACCATTCAGAAGAGATGTTGTAAGTGCACTTTACAGAACAATGATCAGCATTTCTGATCCTCAGTTAACCACTACCCTTAGTCAGTATTATGATCAGCTGAAGGAGGAAAATAAAAAATTGTACAACTCCCATCTCTTCTCAGGTAAATCACCTGTTCAAGATCCAGGGAAATTGCCTCTGCTTGTGTATGAAGATCACTCGCCATTCGTAAATGGGTTTGAGATCATCAACAGGTATTTTGATGGGCTGTTTGCATCAGATCCACGGATGGTCGCTTTTGGCGAGGATCTTGGAAAGATCGGTGATGTCAATCAGGGGTTTGCCGGACTGCAGCAGAAGCATGGGGTTGATAGAATATTTGATACGGGTATGCGTGAATTGTCCATCATCGGACAAGGAGTGGGGATGTCGATGAGGGGACTTAGGCCGATTGCAGAAATTCAATATCTCGATTATCTGCTTTATGGTCTGCAGGTACTGAGTGATGATGTTGCCACATTGCACTACAGATCAGCCGGAACTCAAATTGCACCATTGATCGTGAGAACACGTGGACATAGGCTTGAGGGAATCTGGCACAGCGGATCTCCAATGGGGTTGATGATCAATTCCCTCAAAGGAATTCATCTTTGTGTTCCTAGGAATATGGTTCAGGCTGTTGGTTTTTATAACACGTTGCTCTCCGGTAAAGACCCAGGTATTGTTGTTGAGTGTTTGAACGGATACAGACTGAAGGAGAAACTTCCAAACAATCTTCTAGAGTATAAAATTCCACTCGGCGTACCTGAAATAATGAAAGAGGGGAATGACATCACGATTGTATCATATGGCTCAACACTGAGAATTGTGATGGAAGCCACACACATACTCAGCGGTTTTGGTATTGAGGCAGAGGTACTGGATATTCAGACCCTGATGCCTTTTGATATTCATCACAAAGTTGTTGAGTCGCTTAAAAAAACCAACAGGATATTGTTTGTGGATGAAGATGTGCCAGGTGGAGGTACTTCATTCATGTTCACGGAAGTTATCAATAAGCAAGGCGGTTATCAGTGGTTAGACGCTGCTCCAAAAATATTATGTGCTCAATCACATCGGCCCGCTTATGGCAGTGATGGTGATTATTTTTCCAAACCCAATGCGGAAGACGTCATTCAGCTTGTAAGGGAGATGATGGCAGAGTAAATTTCTCAGGGTAAGAATCTTTTTCTGTTTTTTTCGTCGCCTGTATAACAAGCTGCAGACTCCCCAAACCAATGTTTTCGATTTCTTGCAATGATCATGTATGCGGCATCTCTAATGAATCTTGGGATAATGACCGCTGTGTAAAAAAGTTTCCAAGGATATGGCAACTCTTTCGCAATCGCTAAAACTGCATTTGATCTTGCGTAAACGCGTCCATTTTTTATGAAAATGATTGACTCTTGAGGAATTCCGGGTTGTTGTGATTGTAACAATATGAAGCGCTCTCCTTGCTGGGGTGCAAATTGTAAGACCTCATTCTTGTCGGCTTTGAGCAGGAATTGTATTGTTCGGCTGCACAACAAACATACCCCGTCATAATAAACGACAGGATCGGCTTGTTGTAAGTTCATCAGCGGTATTTTATTTCAGATTATGAAAAACTTTTTGCACGTCTTCATCCTGTTCCAGTCGGTCAACCAGCTTGAGTACTTCCTGTGCCTGTTCCTCATTCAGCTCTACAACAGAAGAAGGGATCCATTCCACTTCGGCACTTAGTGTGCTGATATTTTTTTCTTCAAGTGCTTTTTGCATATTTCCAAAATCATTGAAAGCGCAGCGGATCACAAGTATTTCCTCGCCTTCGTCGGTCGTGCTCTCACCCAATTCCTCCAGGCCGTAATCAATGAGTTCAAGCTCTAGGTCTTCCGGTTGTATTCCTACATTCTTGAGTTTGAATACACCCATTTTCTTGAACTGAAAACTAACGCTGCCGCTGGTGCCCATGGCACCATTGCCTTTATTGAAGTGAGATTTGATATTTGCAACAGTTCTTACGTGATTGTCTGTTGCTGTCTCTACAAGAACCGCAACACCATGAGGGGCATACCCTTCATAAAGGATCTCCTCATAGTTCTCCATTTCTTTTCCCATTGCTCTCTTGATGGCAGCTTCAACCCTGTCCTTGGGCATGTTGACACTCTTCGCATTTTGCATACAACGGCGCAGTGCAGGATTGGTATTTGGATCCGATCCGCCGGCTTTTACTGCAATAGCAATTTCTTTTCCGATACGGCTGAATTGTTTTGCCATCTTATCCCAACGGGCAAACATGGTTGATTTACGAACTTCAAAGATCCTTCCCATAGTATATTATAATTGAGGTGTGCGAGTCATTAGGGGACGTAAAATTAAGGGTTATGAGTGGTGTAAAAAAAACCCGGAGTTTTAAAGGCTCCGGGTGATTGTTTTATGGGTTAAAGGGAATTACTGATTTAGTTTGCTGTTGCGTTTGCTGTATAGGAAGTATACGAACAGTCCAATCGCCATCCAGATCAGCGCAACTTGAAGTGTTAACCGATCCAGGCCATAGATCATGGCCAAACAAATGATAGCTCCCAGCAGACTGACAACGGGTGCCATCGGGGCTCTGAATGGACGCTCGATATTGGGTGACTTAACCCTTAGTATCCATACCCCGATACTCACGAGTACAAAAGCAAACAGGGTTCCGAAACTTGTCAGATCACCGGCAACATGTCCGGGTACAAATGCTGCAAAAGCGCCAACAAATAAAAAGAGGATCCAGTTTGACTTGTATGGTGTTTTGTATTTTGGATGCAATGATCCAAATACTTTTGGAATCAAGCCGTCATTGCTCATGGTGAAGAATATCCTGCTTTGTCCCATTAACATCACCAGGATCACAGAGGAGAATCCTGCAAGTATTGCAACCGTTACTGCAGTAGCGAGCCAGCCGTATCCATTCATGTGTGTTGATATAACATAAGCCACCGAAGCTTCTCTGCCTTTTTCCGGATCAACGAATTCCGACCAGTTGGCAACGCCTGTGAGTACGTGACCGAATAGTATATATAGTATCGTGCAGACAACCAGTGATCCGAGTATCCCAATCGGCATATCTCTTTTAGGATTCTTTGCTTCCTGAGCAGCTGTAGATACTGCATCAAATCCAATGAAAGCGAAAAATACAATTCCTGCACCACCTAGAATTCCACCCCAGCCATGTTTGTTCCAAGCGCTGTAGTCGGCAATGACTTTTCCAGCCTGGTCAAGCACCGCAGGAGTTCCTTCGGGAATAAGATACGGTACAAAATTTTCTGGTTTGATGAACTGCCAGCCAACGGCGATGAAAATGAGTACTACAGCAACTTTGATGAACACGATGATCGCATTTACAAATGCCGATTCCTGAGTTCCTTTGATGAGCAAGAGGGTAAGCAAGAGCAGGATGACAAGTGCGGGGGCGTTGATCATACCTTGGTGAAAAACACCTGCAGAGTCTGTGTAACTTTCGAATGGAGAATGGCACCATTCATAAGGGATGCTGCCTCCCAACAACTTATTCAGATATTCACTCCATGCGATGGAAACAGTAGCTGCACCCAAGGCATATTCCATGATCAGTGCCCATCCAATGATCCATGCAACGAGTTCTCCCATCGTTACATACGAGTAGGCGTATGCGCTACCAGCGATGGGGATCATTGCCGCAAATTCGGCATAACAGATACCGGCAAATGCACACCCGATTGCAGCAACAACAAATGAAAGTGTTACCCCAGGCCCTGCTGCTTGACCGGCAGCAGCGGCAGTTCTTACAAAGAGTCCAGCTCCAATGATCGCACCAATTCCAAGGGCTATCAGGTTGCCTGCTCCCAATGTGCGTTTTAGTCCCTTCTCTGAATCTTTGGCATGCATCAGCATGGAATCAAGGGATTTTGTTCTGAATATACTCATAACAGTTATTTGGTTGTTCGTTCTTTAAAATTCTAAAATAGCCATTTATTTCTTTTCGATAATTTTTTATTTGACGCCTCAAATAAAATTCCCAAATCGAATCAAATCAATTATTTTACGACCCCAAAGCAATCCAACCTATAATAATAATGAAACGCTCGTCATCCGGAAGGTTAACCCTGTATATTCTTATCGCTATGGTTCTTGGTATAGCGGTTGGGTACATCATTCATGTTCAATCATCTCCGGAAACGATCAAGTCTTTTTCAGTTAATGTGAAGCTATTGACCACCATTTTTCTTAGGTTGGTACAGATGGTTATTGCCCCACTTGTATTCACCACGCTTGTAGTGGGAATTGCAAAGCTCGGCGATCTTGGGTCTGTCGGCCGCGTCGGCGGTAAGGCTTTGTTATGGTTTGTCACGGCCTCGTTGGCCAGTTTGCTGCTTGGAATGGTTCTGGTCAATTTTTTCAAACCAGGTGCAGCGATCAATCTCGACAGTGCCGATGTGGAAAGTGCAAAAGAATTGATCGGCAAAACTCAGCAGTTTTCATTACAGAATTTTATTGAGCACGTTTTTCCCAAAAGTGTGTTTGAGGCAATGGCCACTAACGAGATCCTTCAGCTTGTAGTGTTCAGTATATTTTTTGGTGTAGGTACTGCTGCGTTGGGTGAGAAGGGATTGATGATCGTGAAGGCCCTTGATGCTGCCGCACACATTATTTTAAAAATGGTGGGCTATGTTATGAATTTCGCTCCACTTGGGGTTTTTGGAGCAATCTCGGCTGTTATCGCTACAAAAGGTCTGGAAGTATTTTCTTTTTATGGCCAATACCTTCTTGCATTTCTGATCGGCATTGCCTGTTTATGGGTATTGTTGCTTTTTGTGGGATACCTTGTGTTGGGTAAGCGTTTAATAGAATTGATCAGATCTATTTCACAGCCTTTGCTGATCGCATTCAGCACAACCAGCAGCGAAGCTGTTTTTCCAAAGCTCACCACGGAATTGGAAAAGTTTGGGTGCAAGGACAAGATCGTTTCATTTATTCTCCCGCTTGGCTATAGTTTCAATCTCGATGGCAGTATGATGTACATGACGTTTGCAAGTCTTGCCATCGCACAGGCATATGGTATTCAGTTAGACCTTGGAACACAACTTACCATGCTGATCGTTTTGATGTTGACCAGCAAAGGTATAGCAGGTGTTCCACGTGCATCATTGGTGGTAGTAACAGCTACATGTGCTATGTTCAATATCCCTCCCGAGGGGATCGCACTCATCATCCCGATCGATCATTTCTGTGATATGTTCAGGACGATGACAAATGTGGTGGGGAATGCATTGGCCACTACAGCTGTAAGCAAGTGGGAAGGTGAATTGGGGCCTGCTGATGTTTCAGAGATTGCATAATTCATTTCAAAAAAACAGAACATGATCGAGTTGGTTATTCAGTGGAAAGATTTTTTGAACCCTGAGTTTTATATACAGAATGGGGGACTTTGGTTGATACTATTCATCATTTTTGCAGAGACAGGTTTGTTTGCAGGTTTTTTTCTGCCAGGAGACTCCCTTCTGTTTGTTGCGGGAATTTATAGCAATGAACTCGCAGCTGAGTTATTCAGTTTGAATAATGATTTTCTCAATCTGCTTTTGATCTGTGTGTTAATAATTTTTTCTGGTATACTTGGTAATACCGTTGGTTACTGGTTCGGTGCTGCCAGTGGCCCCTACTTGTTTAAAAAAGAGGATAGTTTATTGTTTAAGAAGAAACATCTTTATGCTGCTAAGGAGTTTTATGAAAAATATGGTGGTGGTGCGATTGTGTTCGCCCGTTTCCTTCCCATCATCAGAACATTTGCTCCGATCATAGCCGGAATTGTGCGCATGGATCGTCATAAGTTTTCATTTTATAATATCGTTGGTTGTGTTGCATGGGTATTGAGCATGATGTTTGGCGGACATTATTTGTATAAGCTCTTTCTGAATAAGTTTGGATTTGACCTAAAAGATCATCTTGAAGTGATCATCATATTTATCGTGCTGATCACTACTGCTCCTGTTTTGATTAAGATCATAAGGTCTGGCAGCAAAAAGAAATCTTAACTTATTGATCTAACCCCAACAAATGACAGAAGGTAAATTAAAGCATCAGTTTTTCAACCTGGCTGTGATCGTAGCTGCTCTAGGGTATTTTGTAGATATATATGACCTGCTTCTGTTTACAATTGTAAGGGAGCCAAGTTTATTGGGCATCAATGTGCCTGATGGGGAAATGATAACGGCAAGTACCCACATCATCAATTTTCAGATGGTGGACTGCTCATTGGTGGTGTGCTATGGGGTGTAATGGGAGATAAGAGAGGTAGACTGAGTGTACTCTTTGGATCCATACTGCTTTACTCTGTGGCAAATTTCGCAACAGGGTATGTGCAGACAGTCAATCAATATGCCTGGCTCAGGTTTGTTGCTGGAATTGGTTTGGCGGGCGAGCTTGGTGCAGGCATCACGCTTGTCAGTGAGCTGATGCCTAAAAAAAATCGTGGTGTCATGACCTCTTTTGTTGCAGGAGTAGGATTGTTCGGTGCTGTATTTGCCTATTTTATTTTTAAGACTACCAATGATTGGAGACTTTGTTATAAGATCGGTGGCGTCTTAGGTATTTTTCTTCTTTTTCTTCGGATCAAAATATCAGAGAGCAGCATGTTTAAAAACATCGAGACCAAAGAGCATGTGTCTAAAGGCAACATGCTTATGTTTTTTAATGATGCGCAACGATTCAAACGATATATACTTGCTATTTTGATCGGACTTCCTACCTGGTTTGTTATCGGGATCATGTTGAATTTGAGTAATCGTTTTGCGAATGAATTGTATGGTGTAAACGCAGTTGATTCAGGAGCTTCCATCATGTATGGATATATAGGCATCGCATTGGGGGATATTTCAGTAGGCTTGGTCAGTCAGTATTTTAAAAGCCGAAAGAAAGCGCTATATATATTTTATGCAATGACTTTTCTTGGTGCTGTTTATTTTTTCAGTCCATTTAACAATTCAGATACCAGCATGTACGTCATCTCTCTTTATCTCGGTTTCTCCACCGGATTCTGGGCGATCTTTGTTACCATGGGTGCCGAACATTTTGGCACCAATCTACGTGCTACTGCAGCAACCACAATTCCCAACATGGTTCGAGGGGCATTGCCGCTGATGAATTTATTATTCAAAGATTATTTTCAAGGATCACTTCAATGGACATTGATCCACAGTGCAGTAGTAACAGGATTGATCGTTATGGTCATTTCTTTCGTTGCACTCTTATTCACCGAAGAGACCTTTCACAAGGATCTTGATTTTGTTGAAAAATAGTATACAGCCAGGGATGAGGGACAAGGGACAAGGGACAAGGGACAGGGGACAAGGGACAAGGGACAAGGGACAAGGGACAAGGGACAAGGGACAAGGGACAAGGGACAAGGGACAAGGGACAAGGGACAAGGGACAAGGGACAAGGGTAATATAGCATATAAAGATAGTTAAAATAAAAAAGAGGGACGAGTGTATTACGCTGTCCCTCTTTTCTGTATTATCTCGTCCCTTGTCCCCTGTCCCTCGTCCCTGCCTACCGGCAGGCAGGCCTGGCTGTATCTTACCCAAGTACTTCATTCATCGACCTCACCGCAGCTGCACTTTTCTCAAAAGCTTCCTTCTCCGCAGCATCAAGTTCAAGCGGAAGAATTTTTTCCCATCCGTTTTTGCCAATAGTTACAGGAACACCCAGACAGATATCTTTTTGTCCATATTCTCCGTCAAGTGATACACAGCAAGTGAATAATTTTTTCTCATCCCTCAGGATGCTTTTCACAAGCGCAGCTCCTGCGGCACCTGGTGCATACCAGGCTGATGTGCCGATCAGTTTAGTTAAGGTGGCGCCACCAACCATGGTGTCTGCAACGATCTGTTTTTGCTGATCCTCAGACAACAAAGTGGTTACAGGAACACTGTTCCATGTTGCTTTGCTGATAAGTGGAATCATCGTTGTATCTCCATGTCCTCCGATTACGATCGCGCTGAGGTCACTTGCACTACAGCCAAGGTGTTGAGCGAGTTGGTATTTAAAGCGACTGCTGTCGAGTGTTCCACCCATTCCAATGATCCTGTTCTTTGGCAATCCTGTGGATTTCAATGCCAGGTATGTCATGGTGTCCATCGGATTGCTGATCACGATGATGATGGTGTTGGGTGAAAATTTCAATACATTCTCACATACTGTTTTAACGATGCCAGCATTGGTGCCGATCAATTCCTCTCTTGTCATGCCAGGTTTTCTGGGGATGCCAGAGGTGATGACCACTACTTCACTGTTTGCTGTTTTGGAATAATCATTCGTAGAGCCGGTGATAATCGTGTCAAATCCCAAAAGGGCTGCAGTTTGTTGCATGTCCTGCGCTTTGCCTTCTGCAAGGCCTTCTTTGATATCCAATAAAACCAGCTCAGTGCATACTCCCGCACGGGCAATGTTGTCAGCACAGGTAGCGCCTACTGCACCTGCTCCAATTACAGTTACTTTCATCGTTGATGTATTTATTTGTGTGAATGATCGTTTGCGCGGCAAAGGTATGATGTAATTTGCCAAATTGGATTACCTTTGGCATCTCAAAAAATCGATATGGCAAATACATCAGATATTTCAAGAGGCATGATCCTCAAGCTAGATGGCAGCTTATACACTGTGGTGGAATTCGGGGAAAACAAGACAGCCAGGGCTGCTGCAAAAGTATGGGCAAAGCTGAAGGGGGTTGATAATAACAGGTCCATCGAAAAGACCTGGAACAGTGGAGACAATATCTTCCCTGTTAGGGTTGAACGCAAGACCTATCAATACTTGTACAAGGATGATACGGGTTATAGTTTTATGGACTCTGAAACATTTGAGCAGGTAACTGTTGCTGAGTCAATGGTTGATGCGCCCCAGTTTCTCAGTGATGGTCAGGAAGTTTCTGTTCTTTTCAATACAGAGACTGAACTGCCTATGAGCGTGGAATTGCCAGATAAAGTTGTATCAAAAGTTACCTATTCAGAGCCTGGTTTGAGGGGTGATACGGCCACAAGGACCCTCAAAGCGGCAACTGTTGAGACAGGTGCTACCGTGATGGTTCCATTGTTTGTGAATGAAGGAGATAACATTAAGATCAATACCAAGACCGGTGAATATGTGGAGAGAGTGAAAGATTAATTTTATTCATTTTTTGACTGTTTTTAATGGATTTTGCCCCGATTTTGCTTGAAATCGGGGCTTTTTTAATGAAAAACGCTGAAAATTTAATTTGGACAAAACAAAATTTCACACCACCTTTACCACCCGTTACAAACAAAAAATACAATTCTTATGGATCTGAAGCAAATCCAGGATCTCGTTAAAATGGTCAATAAATCCAATATCAGTGAACTGACCATCGAGGAGAAAGAGATCAAGATCACTATCAAGCAGAAAGAAGACAAGTACGTGACTGCTGCACCAGTTCAACAGGTAACATCAGCGCCAGTTGCCCAGGCGGCACTGCCCGTTGCAGCTGCACCTGTGAAAGAGTCAAAGTCTGAGGCAGCTAGTGCAGACAACCTGATCACAATAAAAAGTCCAATGATTGGCACTTTCTACCGCCGACCATCTCCTGATAAGTCCAACTTCGTTGAAGAAGGTGATGAGGTCAGGTCAGGAAAGGTGGTTTGTATCATTGAGGCAATGAAGCTTTTCAATGAAATAGAGAGTGAGATAAATGGTAAGGTTGTCAAAGTACTTGTAGAAGACTCCACACCTGTTGAGTATGATCAGCCCTTGTTCTTGGTAGAACCGAATTGATCTGAACGGACCGGCATTGTGTTTATCATTTAAAAAGGCTCCATGACAAAAGACTCAAAGCATAGTTTCAAAAAGATATTGATAGCTAACAGAGGAGAGATCGCACTCAGGGTGATCAGGACCTGCAGGGAAATGGGAATCAAAACTGTAGCAGTATATTCTACCGCAGACAAAGACAGTCTTCATGTAAAATTCGCAGACGAAGCCGTATGTATTGGGAAACCAGCCAGTACGGATTCATATCTCAACATTCCGCATCTAATGGCGGCCATGGAGATCACCAATGCAGATGCAGTGCATCCTGGATATGGCTTCCTTGCAGAGAACGCAAAATTTGCTGAGATATGCGGTGAACACGGTGTGAAGTTCATTGGTCCAACACCTGATCAGATAAGATCAATGGGTGATAAGATCACAGCCAAGGAGACGATGATCAAGGCTGGAGTTCCTGTTGTTCCTGGAAGTGGGGGTTTGCTGGCAAGCGTTGATGAGGCGAAAGTTATTGCCAAAGAAATCGGTTACCCTGTTATTCTAAAAGCAACCGCTGGTGGTGGCGGAAAAGGGATGCGTGTTGTATGGAACGAAAGTGAAATTGAAAAAGCCTATAATACAGCCAAAACCGAAGCACTTGCTTCATTCAAGAATGATGGCGTTTATATGGAGAAATTCATTGAAGAGCCAAGACATATTGAAATACAGGTTGCAGGTGACCGATATGGTAAGGTTTGTCATATGAGCGAGCGTGACTGCTCGATACAGCGTCGTCATCAAAAACTCGTAGAGGAATCACCTTCCCCATTCATGACTGATGAATTGCGTGAGCGCATGGGAAAGGCTGCTGTGAAAGCCGCCCAGGCGATCAACTACGAAAGTGTAGGTACGATCGAGTTTCTGGTTGACAAAAACCGCGATTTCTATTTCATGGAAATGAATACAAGGATTCAGGTGGAACATTGTGTTACTGAAGAGGTGACCAATTTCGATTTGATCAAGGAGCAGATAAAAATTGCAGCAGGTGAGCCGATTTCCGGCGTGAACTATACACCAGAGATGCATGCTATAGAATGCCGCATCAATGCAGAAGATCCATATAATGATTTCAGGCCCAGCCCGGGTAAGATCACGGTGTTGCATCAGCCTGGCGGACATGGCATCAGGGTTGATTCGCATGTATATGCTGGGTATGTTATTCCTCCGTATTACGATTCTATGATCGCAAAGATCATTGCAGTGGCCAGAACGAGACGAGAGGCGATTGATACGATGAGCAGAGCGTTAAGTGAATATGTGATCGAGGGAGTGAAGACCACCATACCCTTTCATCAGCAATTGATGCGCAATGAGGATTTCATAAAAGGTAATTTCACCACAAAATTCCTGGAGACGTTTAAGATGCAATAATTTTCTTGAATGAATTCAAAAAATAAAACCCCGCATTTGCGGGGTTTTATTTTTTGAGGATGTCTCCATCTTATTAGCGAAGGAAAAGTATCTCTCTGTATTTTGGAAGCTCCCATCCAGAGTCATCAACAAGCAACTCAAGCTTGTCAACATGATAACGGATATCATCAAAATAAGGTTTTACTTTATCACAATAAGCAATTGCTTTTGCTCTTGTATCACTCAAGTTATTCGCAGCTTTTCTCGCTTCGGTCATTTCTTCTGTGAGTAGTTGAACCTTGTTGATGTGCTCAGAGATCTCAGAGAGTATATTCATTTGCGACTTGTATGCATCAGGCTTAAGTCCAACTTCCTTCAGTCCTTTTACGTTTTCAATAAGTACGTTTTGAAAACGGATTGCTGCAGGAATAATATGATTGCCTGAAAGATCGCCAATTACACGTCCTTCAATTTGAACATGCTTGATATATTTTTCAAGTTCTATTTCATGGCGGGCTTCAAGTTCAACATGAGAAAGCACCTTGTGCTTGTGGAAGAGGTGTTTTGCCTTGTCGGTCACCAATGCATCAAGCGCTAGTGGAGTGGTTTTTAAATTTGGCAAACCACGTTTTGCGGCTTCTTTTTCCCACTCTTCACTGTAGCCATCACCTTCGAACAACACTTTCTTAGCGGCTTTGATGTAGTTCTTGATCACTTGCATGATGGCCAACTCTTTCTTATCGCCTTTTTCAATCAATGCATCAACTTCTGATTTGAAGTTGCTCAGCGTTTCTGCCATGATGGTATTCAATACAGTCATGTTGTGACCACAGTTTGCAGAAGATCCAACTGCACGGAATTCAAATTTGTTTCCAGTGAATGCAAATGGAGAAGTTCTGTTTCTGTCGGTGTTGTCAAGCAACAACTCAGGGATATTTTTATGAATGTCAAGCTTCAGCATCACTTCATCTTGCTCATCAAACTTATCGCCAACCCTAGTTTCTATTGCATCAAGTACTTTGGTCAGGTAACCACCAATATATGCAGAGATGATCGCAGGAGGTGCTTCGTTGGCGCCAAGACGATGGTCGTTTCCTGCAGACGCGATCGCTGCACGAAGGATGTCAGCATTGTCATGTACAGCTTTGATCGTGTTCACGAAGAATGCAAGGAACATGAGATTTGTCTTTGGCGTTTTGCCAGGTGCCAACAGATTTATACCTGTATCTGTTGCCATACTCCAGTTGTTGTGTTTACCACTTCCGTTGATGCCGGCAAAAGGTTTCTCGTGGAGCAACACTTTAAGTTTGTGGCGCTTTGCAACCCTCGTCATCACATCCATCAACAAAGTGTTGTGGTCAACTGCCAGGTTGAGTTCTTCAAATATAGGGGCACACTCAAATTGCGCTGGAGCAACTTCATTGTGACGCGTGCGGAGAGGAATACCCAGACGATAAGATTCATTCTCGAAATCTCTCATGAACGCATATACTCTTTCAGGTATGGCACCGAAATAATGGTCTTCCAATTGTTGCCCTTTCGCAGGAGAGTGGCCAAACACAGTTCTTCCGGTTAGTACCAGATCAGGACGAGCATTGGCAAGTCCTTCATCCACCACAAAATATTCCTGCTCCCAACCCAAGGTTGCGGTTACTTTTCCTACATTCTTATCGAAATAGTGGCATACATCAACGGCTGCTCTGTTCAACGCATCGATAGACTTTAGCAGTGGTGCTTTGTAGTCCAGGCACTCACCCGTATATGATACGAAGATGGTAGGAATACATAGCGTAAGTCCTTGCCCGATCTTCATGATGAATGCAGGTGAAGTAGGGTCCCATGCTGTGTAACCACGTGCTTCGAAAGTTGCGCGAATCCCTCCGCTTGGGAAGGATGATGCATCAGGCTCTTGTTGTGTTAGCGCATTGCCATCAAATTCTTCAATGGCCGAACCATCTCCCTTTAAGGTGAAGAATGAATCGTGTTTCTCCGCGGAGCTACCTGTCAATGGCTGAAACCAGTGCGTGTAGTGTGTTACTCCTTTATTCTGGGCCCAATGCCTCATGCCTGCAGCAATATGGTTGGCTACGTTTCTGTCGATTTTTTGTCCGGATTTAATGGAATTGACCAGACTTTTATAAGCGTCATCACTCAGATATTCCCTGGCTGTTTTGAGCGTGAAGACATTTTCTCCAAAGATCGCCGTGATCTTGGCCGGACTTTCTACATTCACCTCGTCTTTGACCGAAGTGAGGTTGTCAATTGCTTTAAAACGTAGTGATTGCATAATGGTAAATTTTATTGAGCACGAAATTCTATAAAATCTCGCAAAAAAGCAATTATTAAATAGATAAAAGCATTTTTTTTATAGGTTATGTGTATAAAATATTAATAATATCCTTTGGTCATTTATAAGGACTGCCAAAGGGAATAATATTTAACACATATAAAATAATTATATATGAATCCTTGATTTGTTGAAAACACTTCGGCAGGCTCTTTTTTCCCTACATCCTTTTTGATTAACTTCGCAATTCTTATAAACAACATGGAAACAACTGTAGAAACCGCCAAGCAATTAGGCTTGCTCCCCGATGAATTTGAAAGTATAAAGAAGATATTGAATCGCGTACCGAACTTTACCGAGCTGGCTGCCTATTCGGTGATGTGGAGTGAGCATTGCAGTTATAAAAACTCGATCAAATGGTTGAAAACCTTGCCCCGCGAAGGAAGCAAACTCCTTGTCAAAGCGGGAGAGGAGAATGCCGGTTTGGCTGACATTGGTGATGGCTATGGTGTGGTATTTAAAATAGAATCGCACAATCATCCTTCGGCCATTGAGCCATTTCAAGGTGCTGCTACAGGTGTTGGTGGAATCCACCGTGATATTTTTACCATGGGTGCGAGGCCAATTGCTGCACTTAATTCACTTCGATTTGGCAATATCAGTGACCCGAAAACACGCCATCTGCTCAAGGGAGTGGTATCTGGTATTGGTCATTACGGAAATTGCTTTGGTGTGCCTACTGTAGGTGGTGAAGTATATTTTGAAGATTGCTATCATACAAACCCGCTTGTGAATGCCATGAGCGTAGGTATAGTAAAAGTTGGGCGTACAGTCAGCGCCACTGCTGAGGGTGAAGGAAATCCAGTATTCATTGTAGGTTCAGCGACCGGTAAGGATGGCATTGGCGGTGCCTCTTTTGCCTCTGCCGACATCACCGAAGAGAGTGCACAGGACCTTCCTGCAGTGCAGGTTGGTGATCCTTTTCAGGAAAATAAATTGCTTGAGGCATGTCTTGAGCTTATACCCAAAGATGCGTTGGTGGGTATGCAAGACATGGGAGCTGCCGGGATCATTTGTTCAACTGCAGAGACCAGTGCAAAAGGTGGAGTGGGCATGCGCATAGATCTGGATAAGGTTCCGAAGCGTCAACAAAATATGAAGGCATGGGAATTGTTGCTGAGTGAAAGTCAGGAGCGTATGCTCATGGTGGTAAAAAAAGGAAGAGAGCAGGATGTGTTGGATGTATTCGAGAAATGGGACCTTCCTTGTTCTGAGATTGGTGAAGTTACAACAGACGGACTTCTCAAATTTTACATGGGGGGTGAACTTGAGGCGGAGATCCCGGCCGAAAGTCTTGTATTGGGTGGTGGCGCACCGGTGAACGACCGAGCGTATTCTACTCCTAGATATTTTGAAAAGATTGCAGCGTTTGACCAATCTAAGATCCCTGTTCCGGGTGATCTTAAAGCCATTGCTGAAAAACTGGTCGTTGTGCCAAATATTGCAAGCAAGAAATGGATTTACACCCAGTATGACAG
>JBKCFW010000099.1:0-20566 GCA_046303675.1 bacterium | reverse complement strand
ATTGCAAAAAGCATGAGTAAGGCGATACTTTTTTTCATTGTATAAAAATTTGGTTTGTTGAATATAATTATATTTTTTAAAAAAAATGAAGCTTCCATTAAAATCAATAAGCTTTTAAAAAACATAAAAATCAAGTATGGTTACTTTGATTAGAGATTAATTACATCGAATATTGATATTTATTAATTTCTGCTTTAGGTATAGATTTATTACAATATGACAAAGAGATACCTAATCTAACTTGCAGAAACTCGTCTTCCCAAAGGGGATTATTTACGATAGTCAAAATATGAGAAACTTAAAATATTATCAAGAACCTCTTGATTGTATTTACTTATCCTATCAAAAGAATAAGAATAGTTAATGCTCATTTTTACAAAAAATAATCATCAAAATGCGAACAACGACTCTCCTTAAAAGAACCGATTTTTTGGTGCAAATTTTGGTGCAAATAAAAAAGCAGCTACGATCTAAATCTTCGTAACTGCTTGATTATCAAGTGGATCCTGTTGGACTTGAACCAACGACCCTCTGATTATGAGTCAGAATAATTAACTTTTCCAAATCTTTCTTTTACTTTCCAAAATTATCCAAATTATTGAAAATCAGTATAATGATATCTATTTATCTTTCCTTCATTTATTGCTTTTATCCAAAAATGTTTCTAAATTGCTTCTAAATATGGCAAAATGATTCCCAGAGCAAAAGTCATTCTGTATACATTTAGAAAAAAGGCTAAAGGAAAATATCCTGTGAAATTAAGGCTGACCTTTAATAGACAGCATAAGGATATTGTATTAGGGCTGGATTTGAGTGAGGAAGAGTTCAAGAAGGCTACACAGGCAAATCCTCCAAAGGCATTACGTAATGAAGCAACGAAAATACAGAATGCAGAAACTAAGGCAAGGTCAATTATTTCCCAAATGGGGGTCTTCACCATTGAAAAATTTGAAAAGGCTTTTAAGGGGCAAACTAAAGATGCTAGTGATATATTTCCTTTTTTTGATGAATACATTGATCAGTTAAAACTAGAAGGTAGAATTAAAACAGCCACTGCCTATTTAACTGCCGAAAATGCGTTTAAAAAATTTTATGGGAAAAAAAGCTTACATCTCCTTGACATTACTCCTGCATTTTTAAAAAAATTTCAGGAACATATGATTGCAGATGGTAAGAGCATCACCACGGTAGGTATATATGTGCGCGCGCTACGGGCAGTATATAATTATTGCATCGCCAAAGGAATTGTTCAAAAGGACGAATGTTATGCTTTTGGTAAAGGGAAATATATTGTGCCGGCAGGGAAAAACGTTAAAAAAGCATTAAGCCTTGAAGACATAAAAAAAATCAATGATTATCCACTAGAACCCGGAAGCTTCAAAGAGCGTGCTCGAGATATGTGGATGCTTAGCTACTATTTTAGTGGAATTAATTTTAAAGATTTGGCTCTACTTAAACTGAAAAATATCGAAGGCGATATGGTACATTTTGTCCGTGAAAAAACAAAACGAACAGGTCAGGGTAATCAAAAAATCATTAGTTGTTTTATCACTGATAGAGCTGCTGCTATCATTGAAAGATGGTCTAATAAAAGTAAAGTTAAAGAACAATACCTTTTCCCCATTTTAGAAAAAGAGGATAACCCTACCATAATTGAAGCTAAAGTGAGCCAGTTTATTAAAAATACCAATAAACATATGAAGAGTATTTGCGAGAGCCTCGGAATTAAGAAAAAAGCCACTACGTACCACGCTCGCCATACGAGTGCCTCGATTATGAAGAAATCAGGCGCTTCAATTATGCAAATTCAAGAAGCCCTTGGTCATTCTTCTCCAATGGTAACCCAAAAATATCTTGATAGCTTTGATGACGATGTAAAACGTAACTTAGCCCAAGCACTTACCAGTTTTTAAATGAAAACAACTCCGATTGAAGAGCTGATCAATAGGTTGACAGAATTAAATTCTGATGAGCCTATGATTATTTATCCTGACCAAGAATTTGATTTCTTTTATTTAAAAAATCAAATCTATGATTATGTAGATGCAACTGATTCAAAGAAAAAGGAGTTTATACGATTAGCAGTTAAAATAGAAGAACTCCTGATTTCCATAAAAGGAAAGATTAATTCTATTTTAAGTAACGCAAAAACCATTCCCACTAATATACACTTGATGTGGATGAAAATACCGTTGAGCAAAGAGCAAGAAGAAGAACTTTGTGTTAATCTCGAAAAGGAAATAAATGCTTGGATTGAAGTATATGAAGTTGTTACTACTAAAAAAATCAAGATAGACGTAAACGTAAAGCCTGTCATTGCTTCCGCCAAGGACGCAAGTGATAAATCTTTTGTAGGCTTAAATAAAATGACTAATGAACAGGCAGAGGAATTAACAAATTTGGTAATTGAATGCGAAGAAGAAATAAATTTATTCAATTTCCAATCGAAAGAAGACAGCGAGAAGATAAAAAGAATGTTTTTATATCCAATGCCTAAAGGATGGGGTACCAATATTTACTTTTCAGCATCAAACAAAATAGTTGGATTCGTTTTTCATTGGATTGAAAAAAAAGAATATTTTAAGTCCTCAAATAAAGCTATTGAACACGCAGGATTAAATGGAGAGAAAGGTAACAAGCTAACGGATGCTTCATTAAAATCTACTAGATCCCAAAATAAAGGTTTATACAATTCTGCAATAACTGATAAGCAAGGGAAAAAGCCGCCTATACCGCAAAGCAAAAAATACAAAGATATATTTGCAATGATTAATTGGCAGCTTCATGAAATATTTTCCTCCAGTAAATAATACTAACTTAACTATTCAATTTCATTAACCTCTTTAGATGGTTAATTAACAAGTTAATCGGGTTAATCAATTGACCCTTCTCCACTTCCTCTTTATAGACCTTTACATCCTAAATTCAAAAAATATGGGTAACGTAAAGGAGTACCTCAGTATCAAACAAGCAGCCGAATTCACCGGCATCAGCGTTAGTACGCTCTACAAATTAGTTTTTAAGAGAAAAGTCCCGGTATATAAACCTGCCGGAAGATTACTTTTTTCCCGGGCTGAGCTTATTAGTTGGATCGAACAGTCCAAGCAGAACCACCTGCTGAACTTTTAAGTTTACAATTATTAAAATGGCCAAGGAAAAGGTAATATAGAACCAAAGTAAGGATGTGAGTGCGGAATCATATCCTATTTATTAAAATTTTAAAATCAACTCCTATGGAATTTGATCTTTTGGGACAATTTCAAACGCTTCCACCATTAAAACAACATCAATGCAGGTGGCTAGCAAAAACATTGGAAGAATACAATGTTTCTCGTATATCAACTCTGGTTAGCCAATCAGGGAATGATATACCTATATATAATGTGCAAGGCGATAGCCTGCAGACGGAAGAGTTTTTCCCGCTAAATTCAGAAAAGGGCTTCCAAATGATTCTTGAAATTATAGAAGAAAAATGTAGGCTCTTTTTCCCCTTGCCCACAAAGAATGGTAGTGAAATAACCTCAACTGATAAACTACTTATATACATGCCCTCTTCATTGCCTGAAAAAGAAAAAGAGGGAAATGAGCAGCCTCAGTTGGGGGAAAGCAATATACCTATGCATGTTCCAATTGCTGAAAAGATTGAATCTAATCGCATTAAGGAATGTCTGGATCTTGCTCTTCCTAAAATGGATTACTGGACATATGGTCAAATACATCCTGGAGAAAATGTTAATCAAGTGAGGCAAATGGTTCTTGTGGTGCAATGTGTATTAGAAGCGGCAAAACTTGTAAACGTTCCGATTATATATCACCATGGCAACTATTATGTCTATACAGGCAAGTATTATGAACGGATTCCTGAGCCAGTCCTCAAAACATTTCTTTCTGAATCAGCCATTGCTATGGGAGTGGCTTCTTACATGGCTCGTTATTATCAGTTCAAAGATAATTTAACCAAACAGTTTGAGAGCCAGGCATACTTCCCGCTACCGCCAAGAATTCCAGGAGAAACACTAATCAATCTCGATAATGGTGTAATCGTAATCAATTCATCAGGGGTGCGATTAGATGCTCATAATCCTGAACAAGCTTTGTTTTACATATTAAAGTACAGCTACGATCCAGATGCAAAGTGCCCTAAATGGCAAGAATTCCTGGATGAAGTGTTACCAGATAAAAGTATGCAAATGGTCTTGGCAGAATTTGTCGCGAGTGTATTCATTAGTAATCACGAATTAAAGCTTGAAAAAGCTCTTATCCTTTACGGTGGCGGAGCTAACGGTAAAAGTGTTGTTCACCAGGTGCTTTGCGAAGTATTGGGTCAGGAGAATGTTTCTAATTATTCCTTACGAGCATTAGTTGATGAAAAAGGATACTATCGATCAGAAATAGCAGGAAAGTTACTCAATTGGGCATCTGAAATATCTGCCACACTTTCTAACACAGCTATGTTCAAGGCTTTGGCGTCAGGTGAGCCGGTGGAAGCACGTAGGCCGTATGGCAACGCATTTATCCTAACTGATATTCCAAAGCTAGCGTTTAATACGAACGTATTACCGAAAGATGCTGAAATGACTTCTGGATTCTTTCGAAGATTCATCATTATTCCGTTTGAAAAAACAATACCCGTTGAAAAACGCAATCCTAAGCTAGCCCAGGAGATTATTCAAACTGAGCTTCCTGGAATTTTCAATTGGGTTTTAGAAGGATTACATCGTTTAATAGCTCAAAAAGGATTTACGCATTCAGCTGGCATCGATCAGATGGTAGATAAATATCGTAAGCAATCAGATTCCGTTGCTCTATTTATTGAAGATATTGGACTAATGGTTTCAACATCGGATATACTTCCACTAAAAGAGATTTATGACCTGTACAGAGATTATTGTAAGGATAATGGTCTTGTTTCCTGTTCCAATAGAGTTTTTTCAGAACGATTAGGTCAGCATGGATTTACGGTAATACGACGCAATTACGGACGTATAGTTTATGCCACCAGATAGTTACATAAAATCTGGCACTTCCGGCACTCCCGACACTAAAGTGACGGGGGTGTCGACGGTGTCGCAATATTTCATAAAACATTTTTAAAATGAAAAATAGACTTCCGAGTAAGCTGGTCTTACCACATGCTGAATATGTCTTAAGCAAATTAAAACCTCATTGTTCCCGAATTGAAATATTGGGCAGCCTAAGAAGAGGAAAAGAATTTGTAGGTGATGTCGAATTACTCGCCGTCCCAAAGGGTACACAGCAGCTCTCGTTCTTCGACAATATCCCTGTTCCCATTACAACAGGAAAAGATCTAATAGAGGCTATTAATCAGTTCCGTGTTGTAAAGGGGGGGCTTGAGGATTCAGGACGAATGGCACAGTTCTATGGACCCAAAAGAATACCATACGATTTATTTGTTGCCGATCATGAAAACTTTGGATACCAGAAAGTGATCCGAACAGGGCCCCATGAGCATAATGTCGGCTTCATAATCCCTAAGCTCAAACAATTGGGCTACGAGCTGAGAGATGCCCATATATGGAAAGGCGATTCTCTAATTCCAGTGCCAGAAGAAGAACATTTATATGCTCTTATTGAAACGCCTGTGATTGCTCCTAATGAAAGACAATTTTATACTAAAACAACAACATTATGAACAAAAAAGACCTACGAGAAAAGTTATTGAGCAAAGGATATGGATATTTCCTTTATGACAGTAGCGAACCATTAGAGGATGGTACCGAGATCAATTATTACAACATATACAAAAACCATGAGGATGATTATTACCCTGATTACGCTATAAAATTGGCAAATGGCGAAGCAGATTGGATTTTAGAAGAGTATATTCTTGGTTATGCTAAATTATATGAATGTGAAGTAAATCTGTCTGTAAACAATGAAGGGAAAATATTCTGGTTGGAAAAAAATTGTAAACAAATAAATATTGAAACACTATGATCTATTCATCAATGTATCGAACATCTGCAACTGGGATAATTTATCAAGGGGTAAATAAACCTGACAACATAGTTCGATTTGAAGACATGAAAAATTATTACGAAGATGGCCGTGGAAAATGCAGGAGCATAGTTTTGGAAAAATTAGCACAACGTCCAGAGGCTACATTGCAAAATCAATATCATCTTGCTGCAATAATAGAGAAATTTTTTCCCGAGGGTTGGAATTGGATAGAACATATGTATTATCAAGAAAAGCTTCACTATGAAAAAGTAGCTGGCGAAAAAGCTTATTTAATGGCAAAGGGACAGTTTAGGCGACCTGAGTTTTTCGATGATTGGTCTGTTTACGAGTATGACAGGAGGATAGATTGTTGGGCCCAAGAGCAAGGATTATATCGGAGTCAGGAAGAGTTATTAGACCAAACAAAGAAAAAGGTTGATGAATTGATATTAGAAAGAAGCAAAACTGAATTTATTACTTTCAATGAGCAACAAATTAAGTTGATCCTGGGTGAATAAAAGCTGGGGGTATCAATCATTATTTATTACAGGCAGATATATAATTATTTAATATATCTGCTTGTAATAAACTGTAAAATATTCATTAATTTATTCGTCAGAAAAACTAATATTTGACATTCGCTAAATTAGAAGCTATGAGTAATTGGAGTGCTTATGGTCAATGGAGACATCCTGAAAATTGGTGGAAAACTCAATTTGATAAATGGATAGCATTGAAGCATCCAGATAAACTAATGTATAATCCGCAAATTATTGAGATCACTTTAGATGATATAGTTTTTGGAATGAACAAGCATATGGGGAGACTACATGTTTCTAAAAAAACAATAATTGAAGAATTAAAGCTATCCAACTAAAACATATAAAATTTCTAGAAATCATCTGCCCCCGACCCATAAAGTTTTTCAACCCGATCCGCCTCATTTGCTACTAAATGCATTAAAGAAACAAGATTTTTTGCAGGTATGTTTGTTGAAACCTTAATACTAAATGCAATTAAGATGTTTTCATCATCATCATTATACTCTTGGATTTCCCAACTACCAATTTTTAAATCCCCATTTTGAACCAAAAGGGAAAAAAGTACAGAATTTTTAATATCCTTCTTCTTAATTTTTAAACCGGCACTTGTTATTTCACGAATCTCAAAATCTGAGTATGTTGTTGTCCGTGAATACATTAAAACAATTTGTGTACGCTCATTTGGCTCCTCTTCCGTAATTACATTGATTCTAAAGTTATTATTCTTATTGATGGTATAATTAATCTTTTCTGAATCAAGTAATTTTTTGAGCCTGATATCATAATAATCACTGCTTTCTGACTGTCCCCAAACTGTAACCGTATATATTGTTGATACTAGTATAAATAAATATTTCTTAAACATAATTTGATTTTATATACCTCTTTAAGTGAATTATATATATTATTTGAGAAATAGTTAGCAACGGCCAAATAATACAAAAAATATAAACATTAATTTCTTCGTAAGTGATTCCTAATGCTCGTGATAGATTCATCAAAATTTTTACACAAAAATTAAAAACGATATCCATGATATATTCGGATTTAATTATTTTGCAAATGGGAATACCCTTCCAACTTTTCGCATCATTCTTTCCATTAATTCATTGGCACTGGAGAATGCGCCTTCGTTCATTTCTTTAGACATTCGCCAAACCAACTCTCCTTCTTTTGCCTGGTTGATCTGCATAACCAATTGCCCACTACCTGTTCCTTTGCCAACACCTAGTAACATCGCACTGGCAATGGCCCCGGCCTCGCTACCTGTTTTGGCATAGCTCCAATTACATTTGATCACGGCATCTACATTTAAAATCTTGCAGATAGAATCGGCCATAATATCTCCCAGGGTTTCAAAAACACCTGCTTTTTTTAGTAGTGCATTGGTTCGGTCTACATCCTGAAATGTTACGGAGTAATCATTCGACTTGCGGAGTAAATAAGTGTACATGCCCTGTTGCATCTGGGTGCTCTCTTGTCGCTCATTTTCTTTTACCATATCAAGCGTCATTCCCTTAGGCATTTTTTTATAAGATATACCTACGTTAAAAGGTAATATGGCAACTGTTTTGGCTGATGCAACAACCTGATCAAAATTGGGAGATTTGAAAATTTGTTTACTGGTTTCCCATTGAGCAAAAGCAGATGATACGGTTAAAAGGATACCTAATGTGAAGGTGATCTTACGCATAGTTTTATTTTTTCGTAAAACTAATTGCTGCATAAGGCTGCAAAGATTTTCCGCAACCTTGCGGAAGCAGGATGGCTAATCTTTAACACATCGTACACTTAATCCGTTTGATTTGTTTGCAATCAACCCCATCACATATCTGTCGTTATAATTCAACTGACGGTAATACGCAGATCCGCCTTGACTATACTCTTGATTGATCCATATACCCGCCATAATGCCCAGTTTTTGATCTCCTGCGGTAATGGATCGTTCTCCTGCTGGTTGTGCTGTGAATCCGCTTTCGTTTGTCGCCAATGTGTTGGGGCTAACCCAATTGGTTGTACCTACATCTTTCAATCTGCCTCCGGCTGTAACGCCTCCTAAATAGCTTTGCATCTTAAGAAAATCTTCTGCAGTAGGTACATGCCATCCGGTTGGACAAACATTTTTTGAATTATTGACTACATACCAATTATATAGTTTTCCATAAGTGGCATCATAGGTGCTCTTGTCCTGATAATAACACCAATAGGGTTCTGTTTTTGCAGCTTTAAACTCAGCCAGTGTGCCATTGGTTATTTTAGTGCCATCGTTAAAAACGATCGTGCGTAAGTTTTCTGCCATCCATTCCTGCGTGCCTATTACTACTGTTTTATATGAATTGCCCAATATATCTTTCACGCCTTTGCCCGGAGTAAAGAGCACTTTAGTTGTAATCGTTAGCTCATTGCTGTATCCTATACCCCTACTATTGATTGCGTATGCGCGTACATAATATGTTGTTCCAGGTTTTAGATTAAAAATTTCGTCGATCATAGAAGAGTCTGTTCTCAGTGTAGATACAATCTTGTTATTAGAGGGAGTTGGATTGGGGGATGTGTTCCAGCAGAATCCAACTTCAGTAGGCACTTCTCCTCCCTGTTGCAATAGTTTTGCAGAAACATTGACAGACGTTCCATAGGGGGTAATTATAATAGAAGTTAATTGTAGGTAGACTGATCGTTTTTTGGGTAGTTACAGTAGCCTCATTGGTATAGCTTAATGATTTGCCTGCAGAATTAAAGGCATATACTCTGTAGGTATATGTTGTAAGTTGTTTAGCGGTAGTGTCTTTGAAGGTACTAACATCTGCAGAGGTTGTGCCTATGTCGGAAAATATTCCTGTTTCTGTTTTGCGCTGGACCTTGAATCCCTTTTCATTTGTGGATTTATCGATCCAGGATAGATCCACTTGCGCATCAGTGTATCCGGTGATCTTAAGATCTGCAGGCGAAAGAGGAATAACCTCTGTAGGGGTAGAAGCGGTTTCGGGTTTATCACAAGCGGATAATAGGATCAGAATGGATAGTACTGTGTAATAATACGTTAAAGTTGGTTTTTTCATTTTGGTGCAACGGCTATTTAAAAAATAATCTATACCTTAAAACTAAAGGCTTCACTATAATTGAAGTGATTTCCGCAACCTTGCGAATTTTTGAATCTAAAACCACTAAATCATATCTATGCGCTTCATCAGAAAAATCACCGCTATTGTGTTCTGGGTTCTATTTATTTCTTTAGTGCTTGTTGAACTTCCTTTGTTTTTACTAGGCTCAATATTTGTTGCATTAGGAGTAGAAAAAGCAAAATATATTCATGATCTGATTGTAAATTTTAACAAATGGTATCAGAAGGCTTTTTTAAAAATTGAGGCAGCAAAAAAGAAATCTTTTAAAAGCGAACCAAGATTTCAAATCACTACGCGCATTGATCCACGTCCTGAAGAGCTGAAGGGGTTAGCCAATGAGATCATTTGTAGTAAAAATGTTTTTGAAGGTGATTCATATGTGTTTTATTATGAACCCTTTCACGATCCTTTGATAAATGAGGTTTTATCGGATAAATACCTTGAAATACTTAATTATTTAAGCGACAAGGGGATAAAATTCATTTATCCTCAATTTTTAAAGTCGGCAAGTCAGGAGGAGTTGAATGAACTGCTTGATTATTATTTTCCAGATGCAAAATTAGATACTGAAGCGCGAACAGTATTGGCGGCTAACTTACATTCTGTAAACTTTTTTGCCGGATTGTTGGGTATCAATAATGTTGATCGTCCATGCTTTATTCGTAATGTCTATGATCATGAGAAGAAAGAGATGTTCTATAAGGTTTTTTATCTGCCTAATACAGATAAGGAATTACTTGAGCAAACCATCTCCTTCTATTTGTCAGTAATTAATCATGCCTATTATAACCCCAACATAATAAGGGCACAGTATTCGGTTGGAGGTCGTGATTTTGATGAGCTAACGAATGTTAAGGGTAAAAAGGCATTGCCAGATCCAGATAAAGAATTTGAAAATGAGATAAATAAACTTTCAAACACATTGCGCGATGAGATCAATGCCGAGTTGAGAACAAATAAGACAAAAGGCGCTATGCGGATGATGTTGTTTCTCTTAAAACAAATGAAAGAATACAATGTGCCGGCAGATCCACAGGTAAAGCAGTTCATCGAAAACTTGCATACAGATGTTTCGCAGAAGTTAAGCCCCATCATTATTAGCAGTTCCGGAAAGTTGATCTTAAGTGATTATAATAAGGAGATCAAGCTGGAGCCAATTCATCGCGCCGTATATATTTTCTTTTTATTGAAGCAGGAAGGTATAATGTTCAAAGACCTGCCCGCATATAAGAATGAGATTTTACATATTTACAGTAAATTAAGCAATCGTTCTTCCTTAAATAACATGAGAAAAACTGTTGAAGATCTGGTGAATCCCTTTTCTAATTCAATGAATCAAAAATGCTCAAGAATTAAAGAAGCGTTTTTGAAGGAAATGGATGAACGCATAGCTCGTTATTATGTAATAGAGGGAGAGCGGAAACAGAATAAGCGCATCTTACTCGACAGGAATTTAGTAACGTTTGAGGATAATATTTATTGATTCCGCAACCTTGCGATATTTTATATTAATTATTTTTTAACAAATAAGAACTTACATTTGCTATGCATTTCGAACCCAATAGGGGTGCCAACCGAGTAACCGAACCACGGTGGCAAAATAATGCGGACGCTCTACGTCAAAAAAACGGATAATACCGCTCGTATAGTTTCCATAATTATTTCGAAATAAGTTCTTAAGTTTTTGGCATCAAGAATTCTCATTTGAGATACCAACCAGGAGAGACACTCCAACGGTGGTTAAAGGATGTGGGCTATAGGCCAACAATCAACTGGAAATTTTGATGCCATTCTAAAAAATAAAATGACATCAAAATGAAAAAAAACAAATTAAGTATTCTCTTCTCACTTTCACATTCTGCTCAACTATCTGCCGATTTTTCAAGGATGCTAAAAGCACGAGGCAGCTTCCATCAAAATGAAGTAGTTGCGCCATTGATAGAATCATTAGACGAAGAGAAAATTGAATTTTCAGTTCGCTTAGATAACGAAAATCAAAAAGCTGTACACTTAACCTGGCAAAAGCTGCTGGCATATTATGCAGTTTACAACATTTATAATCATAATTAAACTGTAAAAATGAATACCTCAACTTACGTGTGCCCTTTCTGCAGAAATCTGAGTCCAAGCTGTAATGAATGTAGCTCTATGGGAATAAGTCAAAATGATCATTATAGACCGGTAATTACAAAAAGTTTCGAAGACATAGTTCCTCTTTCTCGAAAGACAGATTCTACTAGAACTCGTAATATCGATAGAATAATAAAATCAAAAACAAAATCATTTTATCCTTTAAATCTAGTGGAGCAGAAAAAAAGACTAGAACTTCTTGAGAAATATATTCCAAAAAGAAAGGAAAATAATGCAAAAGCAAGTCGAAAAAGATATAAAAAAAATAATCAAAAAAAGACGAGCAAACCAATCTTCTTAAAGTCTAAAAAGCAAGCAAATGTAATAGTTGCTACGATTGGAGATAAATATTCCAATTTGTTTGACTCTATTAAAAAACAAATAAATGCTGCATAATTTATAAAAATTTAAACCTAACATACATGCCAAACAAAAACAGTACCTATGCCTTCACTAGTGAATCCGTTTCCGAAGGTCATCCCGACAAAGTAGCTGATCAAATTTCCGATGCCGTATTAGATGCTTATCTGGCAAAAGATCCGGAAGCAAAAGTGGCTTGTGAAGTACTCATCACTACCGGACAATGTATAATAGCCGGAGAGGTTACATCAAATACGCATGTGGATGCGGTTGCCATAGCCAAGAAAGTCATACAGGATATTGGATACACGCATCCAGATTTCGGATTTGATCATGCATCTGCCCGTTATCTTAATTTATTGCATGAGCAAAGCAGAGAGATCAATCATAGTGTATCAGATGGAGGAGCTGGTGATCAAGGATTGATGTTTGGATACGCCTGTAATGAAACAGAAGAGCTCATGCCCTTGCCTATTAGTTTGTCGCACCAATTGATGCAGCTGCAGGCTGATCTGCGTAAAAAGAAAATATTACCCTGGTTATTGCCTGATGCAAAATCACAGGTGACCGTTTTATATGATCATCAAAATAAACCAGTAGGTGTAAGCAAAGTAGTGTTGTCTACGCAGCATCAGACAGGTATATCACAGGAAGAGATCCGAAGACATGTGATCGAGCAGATCATAGAGCCAGTCATCGTCCCATATATAAAAGATGTAACACCAGAGATATTGGTCAATCCATCAGGTAGTTTCACGATCGGCGGTCCGCATGGAGATACCGGATTAACCGGAAGAAAGATCATAGTAGATACCTATGGCGGATCTTGTCCGCATGGAGGCGGTGCGTTTTCGGGGAAAGATCCGAGTAAAGTAGATCGATCTGCGGCCTATATGGCGAGGTATGTTGCGAAGCATATTGTGGCATCGGGATTAGCAGAAAGAGCAACAGTGCAACTTGCCTATGCAATTGGTGTAGCAGAACCAGTATCCGTATATGTTTATTCAAATGAAACAGGAGTTATGGATGATGTGGAGATTGCGAATGTAGTGGAGAGGTTGTTTGATTTAACGCCAATAGGGATATCAGATACATTACAATTGAAGAGAGCTATATATCAGCCAACAGCAGCGTATGGGCATTTTGGCCGGAAGGAATTTAGCTGGGAGGTGATCGATGAAGACATAATTCAAAAATTGAAGGCGATATGAAAGCAGGAGATCATGTTATTTGTGTGAATGATCAGCATTGGCCATATTGGGCTGAGCAAACATTCAATAAGCTTCCGAAAAAAGGGAAATACTATCGGGTACGTCGTGTGATCCCCAATTTAAGATCAAAGGGTGGTCCGGAAGGTATAGCAGTAGAAGGAATATTTGGCGAGTGGGATTATTTCAAGACACCTGATGGAAAAAAAGTATTTGAGGAATGCCATTTTCGTAAAGACAGGTTTCGGGTAGTAACGAAAGATGATATAGGTAAGTCGGTGCTTAAAAAAATGAAGGAAAAAAGAAAAATCAGGAAAGGGATATCAAAAAAGACAACAAATGAATTTTAGTATTAGACCTACCAGATTTCCTGAGTTTAAACGACTTCTTATTGAAGATCAAGTGTATTTGATCTCTAGGAAGGGCGTGTATAAGAGAGAGGAATTGATCTATAATAAGTCTTTTGAACGGGTTTCAATGTCAAATGGTTCTGCCGTTCATTTAAATGTAAAAACGACGTTTAAGTATCAGGAAAAGGAAGTTGCAGTAGAAGCTATTTGCAAAACGTCATATGGTCCATTAGGGGATCGGCTTTACTTAAATGTAAGTTATGGGGAAGAAAAAATTGGTAATTTTTCAGCATTGCGTTCCTATATGGGAGGTGGATCAAATGGTAAGTGGCCTATAATAAGAACAACCGAAGAGACCATTTTATTCAAACTTAGTACTAGTAATATGTATGGTCCTGAAAATGAATTTCTGATCGAACGATATGTTGCCATTAAGCCTGATAATGTTGAGCTTAATTTGCCAAATGAATGGAGGGCAGTAGCTGCAAGTGAATCTTTATTAAAATCAATGGAGGAGCCGTTAGAGATTTCATCATTGGCTGAGCATAAAATAATTGAATGGACTGTTCCAGTGCTTGATAATCACCATAATTTTATAGGAAATTTATCAAGTTGTGCATATCCCGGCTTTGAGCGGTTTATTAAAAGCTATTATGGAAACATAAAAGATTTTCCAAAAGATTGGTATAAAAACGAAATAATCGCCCAAGCTGATGATCAATGCTTGCGTGTTGTTGAGTTTGAACGTAATGCTGAAATAGAACTTCATTATCCATGGCCAATAATACATGTAAACATTAAACTTTAATTAACATTATGGAAAACTTACAAACTTTCGAAAACCCCGATGAAACATTTAACGTTGTTCCTTATGATTCTGGAATTTTTAATTTAGAAATGGGGGATGTTTATTTTTATGCATCAGAAGACATGTCGGATGAGGAAATAATTGAATGGGGTGAAGATCAAGGGTATTTAGATAATGAAGAAGATGGCTATATGGATGAAGACGGAAATCCTATGGTTGATTCCCTAAGAGATTTAAAAAGGTCACATGAAGAAGATTATCTACCAACACACGCAACTCCATCTGGAAGGGCATTTTTATATTTTGAGGAAATTGATTTACCTGAATCAATTAAGGTTCAAGTTGTAGATGGACTTTATCCTGGAAATGATTGGCAAGGAGTTATTATAGAAAGTAAAGATCAGTTAGTCCTCTTACAAGAATATTTATTAGAAAAGGGGATAAAAGTGAATTTTATACTAGAATAAGAATTTAATCCTATAAATAACAGCATGAAAACAATTGAATATTTTCGAAATTATCGTCCCGATAAAATTGCAACAAATGAAAATAACACAAATGAAATAAGAAGACCTACATACGATGTAGGGGAGTTTTTACCTGAAATAGAAGATTCTGAAGTTGAAATTGCAAGAATTAATCTTGCATCTACAACAGGTGATGTATACAGCATTAGGATAACAATAAATGAGGACAAGAATTATGAGGTAATCATCAATGATGAGTATGAAACTTCTTTCTCAGAATATGAATTTGAGTATAAAGACATTCCAAGTCAAGGGGAGATATTTGACGTGTTAATAAATATGTACGGCAGTGGTGACCCTATGCCACACTTATTGAATATTATAGATTTCAATGAATTTAAAACAGTAAAAGAAATCACACATTTTATTCAATTTGATTCCAACCTATATCCAAATTTAAATGAGATATTTAAGGATTACTTGATCAGTAATGGCTTTAATTAATATAATATAAGAAGCATGGAAAATAATATTGACTCTTTATGGTTGGAATTGGAAGCAGTTGAAGATCAAAATGAATTAAGAAGAAAGATTTATTTTGATATTCATTCAAATGAGAACCGATATAAATCTTTAGCAATAGAAGGGCCGTTTCGTCTTTTTGAGTTATTAGGTGGGGATGAGAATGATGCTGAATTAATTAATTGGGCGTCAATTTATACCTATGACGAATACATAATAGAAAAGGACGAAGAATATGATGAGGATAAGGCAGCAATTTGGGATATAGCTAAAGAAAGTTCTAAACGTGCAGAAGATTTGGGATATTGGTATATTACAGGCATATGTAATTTGGAAGATGGAGACGGTCATGATTTGAGATTTGTGATTGGTTTCACCGAAGGTGAATTTGATGAAGTAATAGACACTCCATATAATACTGGTGATTTTCCAGGTGATCAATGGATTGAAATGGAGTAAAATAATTTAAAACCGAAAAAAATGAAAAACTTATTATCAAGGTATGGTGGTCATCTGTTTACAATAACGGAAGATGGACTTAAAAAATCAGGATTAAGCGGTGAGCCAGAAGATGAATCATTTGATCATGTAATAAAAAACAAAGGATTCCAAATGAACGGCTTCACTTATATTTCATCATATGATCATCAATATCCATTTATGGGAGCATATGAAAAGCTTATTCCAAAGTGTATAAAAATAGGTGAAATAAGACACCAATTTCTAGAAATCATCTTGCAATATGATGTCTTTGTAACTACATCTGTATACTTGGGATATACAAAATTTAGTAACGTTTTTTGTTTATTCATTAAGACAGATTTTAGAGAACTTGAACTAGCCATGGGTAAAATAGAAAGTACTTATGATTTAGTTTTAGTAATTAGAATTTTGGGGAAAACAAATGAAGAATTGGCCAAAATAGTTGATAAAATAGCCGAAAAAATGTTAGCCTTACTAGTTTATGAAATGGAAGTATGGCAAACTGAAATTGAATTCTCACCTTCAAAAACCTATTTAGGTAAGAAGCTAAATAAAGAAAGGATTACGGAAATATTTCAAGAATTAAAAGCAGTTGAAAATAGAGATGATCTTGCTATTTTATTAAAATTATAATCCCGATTTAATAAAAAAAATTATAATAAAATGCTTCGAATCTTCCCGATGTCAATATTGAATATAGGATAAGCTTTTAAAATATTCCTGATTCGTCTAAAGAATTTGCGAATGTGAGTTAAAGTTTTACATAGCAATTATATAAGGTGTCAAGATATTAAAACCTAAAAATATATACTAGAAAATTGCAATACTAAAATTCATTTACTCCGTCCTTTGATAAGTGTCGTTATATATATCTCGAAGTTTTCTTCCATTAAAGCTCCAGTAAGGTCCTGGCGCTACATTGTATGCATAATTTTCTCCCAATGCCATCCTCGTTGCATTTGTCAAACTTGTTTCTTCGTTCCTAAAACTCACCATCCTATCTGATGTAACAATTGCAATCTCTGCATTATTATTAAAAATTAATTGAGAACCAATAGGAATACCCATTTCTTCAAAATTCATTCTTGGCCGTTTTTGAGCATATGCCTTTGCAGCTTCCAATTCAGCATGGTCTATCAAGTTAGCCTCCTGATCTACAAGTGGACTTACATTCTCTAATTCAAGCAATTTGATTATTGCTATTGCTTGACTTGTTTCTATCTCAAAAAACTCCCGTTTGGGGTTCAAACGATTAGGACTAAATGCAGTCTGCAAAGCTCGTTCCACAGCATCGAGGTTATTAACCTTGGCAGCATAAACACATTCAAAAGGTAAAGGAACACCTGAGGAATATAATTCCTTCATTCTTAACTTGACATCTTCCTTTGTAGTCTTACCAATTTTAATTATTCCAGGCATTGCTGGATTTGAAAGTATATATATTATTCCTTCCATCTCTATGCCTAATTTGTTATTGAATTTTTTAACAATTCTACTCCATCCTCTATTTTCTCATGATGGATCACAATTATCTTGTAACCCAATTTTTTCAACTTCGTCCGTTTTCTTTCATCGTCTAGTTTAATATGTTCCATATCATGATGCGGACCATCTATAAATACACAAATTTTACTTTCGTAAAATAAATCAGCTTCTGCTATTAACTCTCCATCTTTCGATATTACCTGATGCATTTCTACAGGCAACTTTATTCCTTTCTCTCTTATCAATCTTAAGACAGTCTTTTCAAGATTAGATACCGCTTGTTGCATGAACACATCAAACATCACATTGTCATCTTGAGAACCTTGAATGGAGGAAACATTCATTAGCCCCAGCAAAAAATCCTTGACCGCTTGCCTGTCGAATAACTTATGATCTCTCTGATTGAAAAAGTTACAAATACAATTGTAACAAGATGATGCACATGCTCCATCCTTATCGCCGCCCTTATCATCAAAGTGAAGAATATCTAAGGCTTTAAGTGCAATTCGTTGCAACAATTGGATATCTCGTACAATTGAAGACAATGTGCCGGTTCCGCCTTCTGATGTTTCGAAAATTACAAGTTTGCCGTTTTGACCAAGAATTGGCTGGTAAAAGCCACTTATTTCATTATCGTCTAAATTCATTACAGTGCAAATACTCTGAACAAGTGCATTAACCAATGTCTTTGCAAATGATTCTTCCTCTCCAACAAAGGGTTCTATTAATTGTATTGTGACGACATCATTTCTAGATTCGGTTAACAATGAAATGTTTCTATTAATCTGATTGGCTGTAATTCTTTTCTCTGCCAGGTAATCCTGCAGCTTTGGAAGAGAAACCCAATTTAGATTTACAGTATCTAACATAAACCCTTTATCACCTTTATTGTAATCAGCCATTTGACCAAGATTCAGGTGATTCATTTCACCACTTCTCTCAAAAGAAATTCGACAAATACTCTTATCATTACTGATCACCTCGTTTACTTCCGCTTTTCCAGTAGGCTTATAGCTATGGATAATCTTGTAACCACCTTTCAATCTCTCTTCCTCATCTGCTGTGATTCGGTTTCTTTTAATTGCCCGCATTTTAGGAAACTTCATCACATTTACAGGAGTCTGTGACTCCCACACAGAACCACAGTTCGGGCAATTGGATGGAATCTGCCTGCCTGCTGAAAGTTTTTCAACATGCTCGCAGTCCTCACAAACTACAGCTTGAAACTTATTTGAAGGGTCTACTTCCTTGCTTACCGTCTGAATCACGTATTTGAGGCCTCCATAGTATAATGTATTCAGTGGAGCAAACTCACGGATAGCAATGGCAAGGTCTCTAGAAATCTCTTCCTCCTCGCCTTTGTGTAACATCCTAACTGAAGTGACTTTGGAAGGGAAAGCATAATTGGGCAAGAACCCTACCTGTGATAAATACCGATATACGTAGAAATCTTCTTTGCCTTCTTTTAGGTTATTATTTCGTTTTTCCAAAGCATTTCGCCTTCCCGGCAGAGAATAGTCTGTATTGCCTTCAGCCCTGATTCGTTTGTCAATCTCCTCAATTTCCTTCAGAGATTCTCTAAAGTCTTCCCTCATCTTATTGAAGGCTGTATCAAAATAGTAGGCAAATTGGTCCACCTGGTCTTCAATACTCTGCCAAGTAATCATACCGTTAGAGTCTTCCACTTCCTTACCAAATGCTTCCCTGATATTTTGGAGGATTACTTGCTTGTTCCGTTGAATTGAATCAACCAAGTCTTCGATATAATCCTTCATCATGGGCAGCTCTTCCCGATTGCTGAAATCAATAAACTGGCGTGGCTGCGATAAGAGTTTTTTATCGATGGTTTGTAGCACCAATGAATTTACATGGGCCTCAAACAAAGTAGTGTTCGCTAAATTGAAACGGGGCACACTGATTTTACCTGATACAATTTCTACAGGCCTGTTATAATAATATTGATCATGTACTCCACGGCTTGAACCAGAGCCACAAAACGTTTGAACTATCGAACCTTGGCCACTTCTACCAGCACGTCCTGCCCGCTGAGCATAATTACTCGGACTTGGAGGAACGTTTCTCAAATAAACCGATGATAACGTACCGATATCAATGCCCAACTCCATGGTGGGTGTTGCGACCAAAAACTGAATTTCTGGAGGATTCTTCTTAAACTTATTCTCTTTGATTTTTCTATCCTGTCCTTTCACCTGACCGGAGTGGTCTTCTGCAATTATATTGTCCCTGCCATCAAACGGCTTGGCATATTGTATCGTGTAGAAATTCTTGATAGGCTTTGATGATTCCAAAACATCCTTGCAAGCCGGCATAATACAATAATCTACCCGTTCCCAGTTATATTTTGAGCCGCATTTTTTGCACTGATTCTTAAACTCCTTCTTGGGTGCTTGAATCAGAATCATATCGGGTTCGATATAATACACATCCTCATGTTGTACTCTTTGCTTCGACAGGTATCCCATTTTGAGCAAGAACTCACGGGTTTGCTGAATAACTCTCACCACATCTGCAGTTTCTTCTAATCCAAAACACTTTTTGACCCATGCACCCAAAGCCCTGCTGCCATCAAAGGCATGGAAAGTAAATGGAGTATATTTGAATTTGTCTTTATCAGCATTGGTATAGATCCCAACATTGGTATCTTCGATGGCTTCAAATATTCTTTTCTCCGGTGCTTTCTGTTCGATAAAATCTATGACTTGCTGACGGAAAGTTGATTTATCTATAAGATTAGGATGTCCAATAGCCATTTCGTTACGGAATATCTCCATGAAACCTGTGATATAATCTTTCAATAATGGCTTGTCTCTGTCTTTTAGTTCAGAAAAAATATCCAACTCTGGTTGAACCACGATTTCATCCAATTCTTCATAGGAGGCTTCCAGCAAACCGACATCTTCAAGATTGATACTAATAAAACGCTTGGTTCCCCGAATTTCTACATATAGATAAGTTTCAAGGTACTTCAAGTATTTCTCCTTAAACATTCTACGCTGAGCAAATGGAATGGTTTTCTCATACTCGGCATCAATGATATGGGGATACAAAAGTTCAGGAATACTTTTAACCGGAAGAAAAGTAGTCTGCTGTTTCAGCACATTGTACAA
>JBKCFW010000098.1:0-3247 GCA_046303675.1 bacterium | reverse complement strand
AGCCTCACGTGGTGATCTTGTCTGGTACCACATGCAGAACCAGATCAGCATCAAAGTCGATGATAGTGACAACGGAATTGATGACAATGCCGTCATCTTATCTACGATCCATGGCAGCAAAGGATTACAATACGATACTGTTTACCTGATAGCCTGTCATAATAAAAACTGGGAAGACCGCGATCAGCGAGGAATGATGAAGGTGCCCGATCTGCTCAACCGATACATTTCCCCCGAGGCTGATTCATTGGATGACATGAGAAAGCTCATCTACGTTGCCTGCACACGTGCCGAGACAGAGCTCCATGTGAGTATGAACCGAAAAACATATTCGGATAAAGACATCACAAATACAACATTGCTGGATTCATTTGGAACAGCGAATGGAATTACAATTGAGGTAGTTAACGATTTTGAGTTGCCAGAGTTGGAGACAACCCGATACAAAGTAGAGACAGATCCTGAACTCATGCAATTGATCAAAGAAAAACTGGAAACTTTTGAGATATCCCCTACCAGCACTGGTGTGTGGGTGAAATGCCAGAATGAGTTTTTCTTTACACAAATACTAAAAGTCGGAGGCTTCTTCAACGAAGCTGCTGCATTCGGAACCGTTGTACACAATGTGTTACAACATTATGCAGATAATGAAAACAGAAATAGAGAACTTATCAATACACTTGTCGATCAGGAGATCAACAAACAGAAACATCTCTTCCACAGCACGCATGTTGACAAGTACAGACAATATGCGAAATGGCTCATTCCTGATTACCTGAGAAAAAATCCGATCCTGAGAAAACCTGATCATCTGGAAGTGGAGTTGCATGCGATCATTAGTGATGAGGTGAAGATCAAAGGAAAAATGGACCGCATTGAGATCAATGGTGACAGTGTGAAAGTGATCGACTACAAAACAGGTAGATATAAAGAGAGTTTGAGAGCCTATGAAAACAATACAGAGCCGGGTAGTCAGTATTGGCGGCAAGCCATGATGTATTCTATGTTGGTGAGGTCAAATTTCCAGGACAAGAAGAACATCGATTTTGAATTTCACTATCCTGAAATTGATAACGGCATTTATCCCTTCAACGAACCAGACAATATATTATTCAACGAGTGGCTGGGCGAGATCTGGGACCAAACACAGCAACTGGAGTTTGATCAGGTGTGTGAAAACCCTTCATGTGTATATTGTGCAGCGAGATTAATTTAATTTCGTGATGCATGAGGATCATCAACGACTACTTTCATCCCATTTTCCCACTACAACCAGAGGAGCTTGACTATTATTTGTCATTTGGTTGGTACAGGATGTATCAACATCTGTTCACCGTAACACACTGGCTGAGTCAAGATGATTTTAAAGTTGACCGTGTATGGTGGCTTAGGTACAATGTATACAGGATCTTATCACACCGATCACATCGAAAGATCCTGAAAGATGCAAGTGAATTCACAACAACATATGAGAAGTATGCTTCGGTGAGCGAAGAGGATGAATTGTTATTTGAAAAATACAACAGTGCCACCAAATTTGAAGGCTATCGATCCCTTAAGCAATGTCTCTATCGCAAAGAGGAGAACATGGAGATCTTTAATACATGGTCAATTACTGTTTCACATCATGATCAGATCATTGCACGCGGACTCATTGACCTCGGCAAAACATCGGTACTGGCCAAAGTGAATTTTTACGATCCTGTGTACAGTAAATACAGCATGGGTAAATTCTTGATGCTGAAGACACTTGAGTTCATGAGGGATAATGCTTTATTGTGGTACTACCCTGGCTACATCATCGTTGGTCGACCGAAATTTGATTACAAACTCTTCCTCGGAAAAGAATCCGCAGAATACTACGATCCCGAAACTGAAACATGGAAGCCCTACACTGATGAGATACTCAAAACAGAAGTGATAACAGAAGAAGAGAAACATCTGCTCTACGATGTATACTTCCCGTTTTTCAGGTGATTCGCTCCAGTTTCTGATAAGCAAAATTATAGTACCTTGAGTAGCATCATAAATGCTTTCAGGAATGAACGCCACGCAATTAAAGAGAAAATTAAAATCATCTGTCAACGTCCCGGAAGAACTGGCTATTCGACTTCATCGTTCGATCAGCTGGTTGAAATGCGCGGAGCAACAATCCGGTGATCCTGACGTCATGTTCATCACACAATGGATCGCGTTCAATGCATGTTATGCTATTGAATTGAACGGACAATCACAAAAGACAGAAAGAGAAAAGTTCAGAACCTTTATTGCAAACCTGGTCGATCATGATGCTGAAAACAGGATCTTCAATATCCTCTGGCAGAAATTTTCTGGTCCGGTCATGATGCTGATAGAGAATGAATATGTCTTTCGCGGGTTCTGGGACTATCAACGCGGTGATGTAAGCGAATGGGAAAAGTCATTTAAAAGATCGAATGAAGACGCATTCAAATATCTGTCTGCGAACAATGTAGCAGGCTTACTTGAAATACTGTTAGACAGACTTTACATTCTTCGCAATCAACTGATGCATGGCGGCGCAACCTACAAAAGCAAGCTCAACCGAAGATCAGTGAAAGACGGATGCAGAATTCTTGAGATGCTCATTCCCATCATCATCGAGATCATCATGGAAAATCCGGAAGAAGATTGGGGAAGATTGCTTTTCCCTGTGGTAATAAATTAAAGAATCAGATTAAATACATTACACATAACAATAACATTGCACTCAACATATCATCATGACCAAGCAAGAAATCATAGAAAAAATAACCGCATTAGCAGTAAGTCATCAATCTCCTGATGAAATAAATGAAGACGACAGAGATACTGAATATTTAGAGCAAGAAGCTTTTGATTTGATCACACAATATTGTGAAACAGCCGGTTACCAAATAAATGGTTTCCCTAAAGACAAAAAGAAGCAGGCAGAAGAAGACCTTGATCTTGACGAGGATTACTTCTGCGCAGACCGATATCGATATTATGTAGACATGCTTACATTAGAAAAAGAAGATGTTGCAGATCTGAACTGGCACTACTACTCTTCTTTCTGGCCAGCACAATTTGAAGACAGGGATGACTTCATCAGCACAGTGAAAGGATGGATAAAGTCAGGAGAGAATTTTTATGGAGTGAATATTTAAGAATAAATACAGGATATCTACTCAAATATAAAACCTGTTCTCTAATTTCTTCAATCTTCTAATTAGCAGGAATATTTTGAGTAGCAAGAGGATAATTACCA
>JBKCFW010000097.1:0-14446 GCA_046303675.1 bacterium | reverse complement strand
GGGATTCCTGTCGGGACTACAAACAAAAATTTCATATACAGGTTCCCTGCCTGCCGGCAGGCAGGGATTCCTGTCGGGACTACATCCTTTTTAAAATTGAGATTTCAATTCTGTCTGACAGTGCGCAACAGGTAGAGATTTAAACACTCGCTAATTTATTTCTCACTCACTGATACAACCTCACCCAATCAACAGTCATGTTGATTGGAAGTTCCTGAGGGTTCTTGATCTTACCGGGCCATGAGCCTTCAAGTTGCTGATCGATCAATAAGTAAAAAGTTTGATCAAAAGGCCATTGATAGGTCCCGGCACTGGGCACTTTTGGATAAGTGATTGTTTCAACTCCATTGATGGCATACACCAGTTTATCGGGATACCAACTTAAACTATATACATTATAATCATTTGGATCAATCTTGCCTGTGTTGAACTTTTTTGGAAACTCTTGCTTGAGTGTGATCGTATGATGATTATGTGTTGTTTGATAAGCAAAAGTATCATGATTCAAACGCTCCATGATGTCCATCTCACCATTATGTTGATCAGGGTAAATATCTTTTTCAGACAACATCCAAATTGCAGGCCACGCTCCATAAGCCGGATCGAGTTTAGCCCTGATCTCTATCCTTCCGTACTGAAATGCAAATTTCCCCCAAGAATAAATTCCACCTGTAAGATAAGGCCTTGGGTCACCGCTTAGTGTATCTTGATTTACTATACCACGCAGCAAAATATTATTCTTATCGAATTGAACCACCCTTTCATCAGTTGCCGTAATGTATCTGAAACAACCAGTATTTTCCTGCCATCTTTCAACGGGTGTTTTCCATTGAGGTGAAGTAAATAGTCCGATTCGCGTCCATCGGGTTTCATCCAACTTTCCCTTGTTAAATTGATCTTCCCAAACCAACTTCCACTTGGTATGCTCATTTTGACGCTCTTTTTTTTGGATATAAATGTAATTTTCAACAAGATCATAAGTTTTTCTGGTAGTCATGCAACTAGAAAATACCAATCCGGATAATATAATAAACAATGTACTGCAATAAGTCCGCATGAATATTTTTATGCACTGCTTGAATTCGATAAAAAGTTTGTAATTCATCTTATTTTTTAAATGGGACAATGTAAAACGTCTAATATCTTTTTTAGCAATAGACAAAATGATGCTTTCAAATTATGATCAATTCGATTATGTGATAAAATCATATAAATAGAGAATCACACCAACATGACAACTGTACCACCATTGATGATAGTCAAACCCTACCACAATTCTATTGTCAGGTTGTAGATAGTATGTAACATAATTAGCGGTCTGAATTGCACGGTCATTCATTTTTTTATCTCCAGTCGCCCGAGAAAGTTTAAGCAAAACTGATGCCCAATTGAGACTATGTATACCCATGACCACATTACACTGCAACTGCTCACGAATCCCCTCTGCCGGCTCAAATCCAACAATTTTATCCATAAATATTTTCTCTACCCAATTATTCAATTCTAAAGCAATTGAAAGATACCCGTTGTTATCAGTTCGATTGTCCAGTAAATAGCGAATGAGATCAAGACAGTCATAATTAGTTCTACCCTCAGTACTTTCAGGGATATCTTCATAGAAGCCCCGAAAATCTTTTGTTTTTACCGGACCATTCATCAACCATTGCCAGGTTTTGTCACGATAAAGTTTAAAATGATTACCCCCGTTCAACTCGTCAAGTTGCTCAAAAAGCATCACAGCATAGATCACACTACTGGAATAGTCTTCAATAACCTTCTCCGTTTGGGGATCAACCCTGAAAGGCCATGTTCCATTCGCACGCTGTTTCTTGGCCAATGTCTCGGCAATTCTTTGTGCAGCAATCAAAAATCTTTTTTTTCTACTCGCCTTATACAGGTCAAGATATGATAAAGCCATTATGGCTGCCTTGTCAGGCATGATACCTGACATATCCCTGAAACCTCCAGGCTTTTTTTCCTCAAATGTGCTGTAGGGCATCCCGCCGTATGCCCAATCTTCAGGAGTGCTGTGGGCAATATTCCAATCGGCTAATCGGATGGCTTCGGCAAGTGCATTTCTCTTACCAGCGTATTTCCATTCTTTTACAAAGGTTTTGATGAACAATGAATGATGAAAAGCCGGATAAGAAACAAATCGATCAACAGAAGCAGGAAAAGGAATTCCATTGTGCTGAAGATTTGAAAAGTAGACCCACGGCATCTGTGCTTTTCCTTTTTCATCTTTCAAGTTATCCTTTGAGCCTTTGAACCACTTTACATGATCATCAAATAAAAAAGATATTCCCCTTCGAACCGTTTCCTCATAGGATTGAAGCGACAATAAATTTCCCTGATCATTGTAGGCTGGCTTTGCAATTACCATGTGCTTTTGCCAATCGTAATGAATTTCTTCAATTTGTGGATGTGCATTATTGCTTACTTGACATACTGAAATCTGTATAAAGACTGATAGAAAAAGTGTCTGGAAAAACAAAGTTTTCAAAAATGAAGTACGCATGATAAATTAATTAATGTTTTCTAATGATGTGCCATGCTCCACCTGTCTTTTAGTGAGCAAGAAATCGATAATTCACGGCACATTTCAATTTATATCATTCATGCTAGTCGTGATATTCGTAACATAGATCCCTTCGGGATGTATGCAATTGAGAAACCTCTAAACATTGTATTGCTCATGAGTGAGTTTGAATTCTTTCAGCACGATACTGAAGAGGGTCATCAACCAGGAGACGGTTATACAATATATTCAGACTTTCTTTGTGTGCCTGTCTTTTGAATTTGGTGCTTTTTATTGAGGTCTTTAGTTTCATTGTCTTCACAGAGTTACATGTATATACATGTATTATCAAAATAATTTTTCCACTCTCTTGAGAGAGTGTATGGACGAGTGATTAGAATCACAAAAATCATTCAGGCCTGTCATTTTACGAACCATTGTTAAAATCTAATTTTATAACCCCATCAACATGACAATAGAAATCAATGTTTTATGAGAGCGAACCGAGGATGTTTAGCGTTAGTTCTTATGCATATATTAATATTCTTAAGCGCAGATTCTTTTTCAAAAAACTATTATGTGAACCCTTCATCGGCTTCACTAATTACTGATGGGAGCATTGAAAACCCCTGGAAAACAATTCTTCAGGCAAATCAGATTACCCAATTGCTAAAGCCAGGAGATACCGTCTTTTTTAAGAGAGGAGAACGGTTTAATGGAACGCTAACCATTGGAAGTTCAGGGGCCACAGAAAGTCCAATTGTAATTACCGCCTATGGAACAGGCACAAAACCATCCTTCACCAATACAACGACCAATGTTATTGTCATCCGAAACCAACAACATGTTATTGTTGATGGTCTTAAAATTATTGACAATACAATGGACCCGAACAGGCATACCATCACAGCAAAAATCAGTTATGGTATTGTGATTGACAACTCCCTAAACTGTCAGATAAAAAATTGTGATATAACACTTGTTGGCATCGGGATATCCGTAAACAATGGCTCTAACAGAACAACAATTTCAGGAAACTATATTTATAATCTCAGAATGGTTAGAAATACCGTTGGGGGCAATGACGATTTTGGAGCCAATGCAATGGTGATCGGGAGTTCAGAAAATAGTATAACAAATAACCGCTTTGAAGAATGCTGGGCAAATAGTTATGACTATTCATATGACGGAGGAGCAGTGGAATTCTTCGGACAACAAATGAACAGGAACAAGATCATGAATAACACTTCGATCAATTGCGCTGGATTTATTGAAATTGGAAGTAATACTCAAGGGACGGCATCGGATAATTTGATTGCTTATAATAAGATCATCAATAATGGATATAGTGGCGTGTTTCATAACAGTTCTACATTTAAAGTAGCGATAAGCGGTTTGAAATACTTCAATAATGTTATTATAGAAACAAAGGCTCAATATGCCTATCCAAAAAGAATGTTTTGGGCGTCAGATACTACTGCATTGATTAACATCGTAGAATTCCGAAATAATATCGTTTGGTTAGAAACCGGAATTGGCTTTGGCATCAATAGTAATAAGGCTGGTGCGATCACCCATTCAAATAATATTTTTAAAGTTTCAAATGGTAGCTCAGTGAATGTTATTCTTGATGCTACAGAGTCAATAACCAATGCGGTTGGTCTTTTTAAAAACACAACAGGTGTTGTTACAAATTGGGACTTCCATCTTGCTCCGGGCAGCATCGCAATTGATGCCGGTATAGATCTGGGGATACTTTATGATTTTGAGGGTAATCCTATCAGGGGTATGCCAGATATAGGAATTTATGAATTCGATCCAACGATACTAAGAGCATCCGCAAAGGCAGAAAAAATAAGCTGTTTTGGAGAAAGTACCTCTGTAACTGTATCTGCAACTGGAGGTGCTCCCCCGTATTCAGGAACAGAGACGTATACTAATGTAGTAGCAGGAAGTTATAGTTATATAGTGAGTGATTCAGAAAATCAGAGAGATACGATAAATATAAATATTGAACAACCAGCTAAACTGCTTCTTAGCTTGTCATCTGGTCTTATTACTACAGCTACAAAGCCAACAACGATCAGTGCCCTGGCTACGGGCGGTACAAGCCCCTACCTCTATAGCCTTAATGGTGGGCCCTACCAATCATCTGGTACATTTAATAATATCTATCCAGGAACATACACCGTAACAGCTAAAGATGCCAACACATGCACAACAAACAAGATGATCGTAGCGATTTTAACAGAAACCACTTTAAATCCAGATAAACAATTATTGATAAAGGTCTATCCAAACCCTAGCAGTAGTTCCTTTACGCTAAGTCAAATTAAGTATCGTGGTCAACCAGTTAACATAAAGATCAAGGTAATCAATCAATATGGAATCATAAACTACACAGCCCAAGGATCAACAAACGTCAGCTATGTATTTGGAATGGATTTTGAACCAGGACGATACACGTTGGTTGCTGAAGTGGCTACGACTGTCCAAGCGATGCAGTTGATCAAATTATAAATGAGTAAAAGTTACTGAACTTCCGCGTTGAAATATAATCAACATGCATCACCCAATACACATTTTCACTTCAAAAAAAATACCGACTGCATGGGAGTCCAGATCTGATGTTTCGCCAAAGCCTCTTCTAAAGGAAGTTGACAAGGGTCTGTTTCTTTCCACCAACGTTGCATAGCTGTATCCGCTGCAATTTTTTTCATGTCTGCATCGTAGTCAGTTCCAGAATATTCAAAGTAACTAAAGAGGTAGTATTCGTCTTTTATTTTCTGCAAGAAAATTGAATAATTGCCAATATTGCATGCCGTTAATAAATTAGTTATTGAAGGCCACGGTTCGGCATGAAGCTGATTATAATAATCCATTTTTTCAGGCTTGAGTCCGGTTACCATTCCATAACGAACGATATTCTTTTCAACTGGCCTTTCAGCGACCACATTTGATTGATCAGAACAAGATGAAATCAGTATGATGGCAAACAAAAGAAACGATCTCATAAAAAAACTATTTAATTATTGTTAAACAAAATATTACTAAGGCTGATTCAAGAATGATTTTGCGTAATTGACTTTTAACTGATCAAGAGCTGGTAATTGTGCTTTTACTCTTTTTTTAAATTCAGGATAATTTTTTTGAGTGTTGGTAGACCATGCAACTTCTGATAATGCCATTGCCCGTGGGAATGTCATATACTCTGCATAAGCGAAATTATTAACGTACTCTGTCCACAAGTTTGCCTGTACCCCAATAATGTGCTTAGCTTCTTTCTCCGTAAGTTCAGAGAAATTGGGATTAAATGAATAGCATTTCTCTAATGTCAGGTACCCTCCAATTGCCAAGGGTTCCTTCTTCGGATCATCTTGATAATAATCAAGATAAAAATCAGCATTAGGGGACATGACCACATCATGATATTGCTTTGCGGCTTCAATGCCTCCAGAAACTCCTCTCCATGACATAACAGTAGCATTGGGTGATAGACCGCCTTCAAGTATCTCATCCCAGCCTAATAATTTTCTGCCTTTTGAGGTGATGAACTTATCAATTCTGCGAATGAAATAGCTCTGCAATTCATGTTCGTCCTTCAGTCCTAATTTTTTGATGAGGTCCTGGCAAAAGCGACTTTCCTTCCACTGTGTCTTGGGGCACTCATCACCACCAATGTGTATATATTGTCCGGGAAATAATTCCATCACTTCCGTTAACACATCTTCCAGAAAAGCAAAAGTTTCTTCCCTTGGAAATAACACATCTTCTGAAACACCCCACCTTGTTTGAACCTGATAGATCTTATCCGGGTTTGCACCAAATTGGGGATACGCTGCAAGGACTGCCTGCGAATGACCAGGCATTTCAATTTCAGGTATAACATTGATATATTTTGATGCAGCATAAGCAACCACTTCCCTGATCTGATCTTGTGTATAAAATCCTCCGTAAGATTTGCCATCATACTTTTGATCGTTATAATGCCCTAGCATAGACTCCTTACGTACTGACGAGATCTTTGTAAGTAAAGGATATTTTTTGATCTCAATTCTCCAGCCCTGATCTTCGGTTAAGTGCCAGTGAAACGTATTCAACTTGTACATGGCCATCAGATCAATAAATTTCTTGATCTCAGCAACAGTAAACATATGCCTGCCCACGTCCAGCATCAGTCCACGATAACCAAAACGCGGCTCATCTTCGATGACACAGCGTGGGACAGACAACTGATTTGTGGTCTTCCCATCACCATATACATATGAAGGCATAAGCTGCAACAACGTTTGAAGCGCATAGAATGCCCCGGCGCCAGTTTTGGCCTGGATATCAACGCCAGCTGAGGTGACGGAAAGTCGATATGCCTCATCTGCAAGTTTACTGTTCAACTTGAATGTAACACCACGGGTAGACTTAGCACTTTTAACAGGAAGTTCAATACCAGAGGCTTTTTTACAATAATTGGCCAGCAACTCAGCTACTGGCTTAAATTCTTCATGATCAACAGCAATTGCAGTACCCTTTTTAAAAACATACTTACCATCTTGTGGAATCAATTGTTTTGGAGATGGAATGACGTTATATTCATTCTGAGAAAAAAGAGAGTTGCCTAAAAAGAGCACAATGCTCAATAATATTATTCTCATGTTGGATTGATTTACTAATTGTAAGATAAGTCATCAATAGAAATAAAAGAAAAAGTATATGCACTAAATATAACTAACTACACCAAGGCTGTATTTCATATCAATATAAATAAGCTAAAAGTAAACCAGGGTCTCAAACTTATTATAGTGAGGACAAAAAAGTTTGTAAAAACAAGGTTTCCCTCAATCTGATCACCAACAACAAAAATGCTGTCAACACACAAGCAGTTCTTTTATTTTCATATTTTTATACATCAACAACATAGTTTGTTCAAGATTTAAATAATCGATATTTATATGCAAAAAAACATTAAAAAAAGTGTACTATTTTTTTGCTTGATTGTGATCATAAACGCAGTTTCGATTTCTCTCTCTGCACAATCAACAAATAATTCAATTGAAACACTTAGCTCAGTTTTCCTTAATCCTCCAGCCAAGTCTAAGCCTTATGTATGGTGGCATTGGATGGGGCCTAATTTTTCAAAAGCAGGGATCACCAAAGATCTGGAAGCAATGAAAGAGATCGGCATTGGTGGTGCTACCATCTTTAATATTGCTTCCGCCGTACAGGAAAGTCATTTTCCAATCTTAAACAACCCCTGGCCGGATCAGACATACAGAAGCCCTGCTTACTGGGACGCCATAAAACATGCAGCAAATGAAGCAAAACGACTTGGCCTTGAACTAGGCTTACATAATACTGCGGGGTATTCTACAACTGGCGGACCATGGGTGACTGAAGAAAAAGCAATGCAAAAATTGGTTTGGTCTAAAGTTCAAGAAGAGGGGGGCAAGACAATTTCTCTAGAATTACAAAAACCCGAATTGCCTATTTTTTACGGATGGGGTTCCACCCAACAAAGAGCAAGTTTTTACAAAGATGTTGCTGTACTGGCTGTTCCAGTTTCAGAAAAAGTAGAATTGAAAGAGATCATTGACTTAAGTAAAAATATGAATGCCAATGGCACGCTCAATTGGGACGCTCCAACAGGCAAATGGATAATATACAGAATAGGTCATGCACCCACCATGGCCAATCCACACCCGCTTCCAGATGACATTATAGGGAAATCACTTGAAGTTGATAAAATGAGTGCGGAGCAAAATGTTTTTCATTGGAATACTGTAATAGAGCCTCTAAAAAAACATCTGCCTGAGCACATGGGTAATTCATTTAAGCATTTGCTAATTGACAGTTATGAAGCAGATGCGCAGAATTGGACGCCAGGATTCAGACAAGAGTTCATCAAAAGAAAAGGTTATGATCCTATACCATGGCTTATTACATTGGATAAAGACACAGCAGGAAGATCGATCGCCATAACCTCCAAAGAACATAATGATCGTTTCAACTGGGACTTCAATGATGTGATTGCTCAGCTTTTCTATGAGAATTCATGGACTCTCGGAAAAAAGATGATCAATGATGCTAAACTCGATCTGCAATTTGAACCCTATTTTGGACCATTTGATGTTGCCCAAGGTGCTGCGTTAGCAGATATACCGATGGGAGAATTCTGGACACATTGGGTAGGAATGACAAAAATAATTTCACCTGCTGCAAGAGCAGCAGGAAAAGCTATTGTAGGCGCTGAGGCATTTACAGGAAGTCCGGCGAATAGTCAATATACAGAAGACCCGGCATTTTTAAAGACAACAGCAAACCGAGCATTTTCTGCGGGCATCAACAGATTGATCCTTCACACTTGGGTTCATCAACCTTTTGATGACAAATACCAACCGGGAATGAGTATGGGATGGTGGGGAACGCATTTTGGAAGACATCAAACATGGGTAAAGCCTGGCAAAGCGTTTTTTGCCTATTTATCCAGGAGTCAGGCATTGTTGCAATATGGACTTCAAGCTTCCGACATACTATCACTTGAGAAATCAGATGATGAGTCTTCTGATGTGATCTCAGTGTTCGACTTTCTAAAACAGAATATTAAAGTTATAAACGGGAAGATAGTTCTTGAATCAGGCAGGCAATACCCTATACTGGTTTTGCCCAACAGCACAAGTATACTACCTGAAGTGATCAAAAAAATAAGCGCCCTTGTATTCGAAGGTGCAAGTGTAGTTGGGAACAAGCCTGAAAGATCATATGGCTTAAAGAATTATCCTTCATCAGATAAACTACTGAATGAATTTGCAAAGAAGCTATGGTCTGATAACGCACAAACTTCCTATGGCAAAGGATTTATGTTCACTTCACTAAAAGATGCGTTACAAAAAATAAATCTTTCCCCTGATGTCCGGATTGAAAAAGCAGACTCGGCACACCTGATCAGTACTATACATAGAAAAGGAGCTGAGGCTGATGTATACTTTATAGCCAACCTTTATGAGAAGCCGCAACAACTTGTTGCTTCATTCAGGATCAAAGGAATGCAACCTGAAATATGGCAGGCTGAAGATGGAACGATAACGAATGCGCCAATTTGGAAAGAAGAAAACGGAAGAACTATCGTCCATTTAAACCTGAATGATTTTCAATCTGCCTTTGTTGTATTCAGAAAACCTGTTTCAACTCAACTACATGCAGTACATATAGAAGCAGATAATAGCAAGGCACGATTGGAAACAAGACAGCGTCAGTCTCAACAATATGCTATAACAGCAGACCAAGCGACAAAAATCATGGTGACATATTCGAATGGTGAGAATAAAATGATTGAAATAACAGCACCTAAAGAAGAGAATATTACAGGCAATTGGAATATAACTTTCAACCCAAAGCTTGATAAAAGCTTTAGTGCCACATTCCCAGCGTTGAAAGATTTTAGTGAGAGCAATGATCCACGTATAAAATACTTTGCAGGGTCAGCTACATATAGAATATCTTTCTCTCATAAAGAAGCTAAGATTACTACAAGCAATCAATACCTGTTGGATTTAGGCACAATGAATGACATTGCATCGATAAAGCTAAATGGAATTGATCTTGGGGTTACATGGTATCCACCATATGTTATTGATATCACCAAGGCAATAAAATCAGGAGATAACCAACTTGAGATCACAGTAACCAACAATTGGGCTAATCGCCTCATCGGGGACGAGAAAGAGCCGGCAGATTTTGAGTGGGGTGCAGACAGAGGTGAGTTGGGTAGAGCAATGAAATCATTCCCAGATTGGTTTGTAAACAATAAACCCAGACCATCAACTGGAAGGAAATCTTTCGTGCTTTGGTATTACTATCGTACCGACAGTCAACTTAAACCAGCTGGTTTAGTAGGACCTGTTAAACTGATCAAAAGGGAAAGTAAAGAGTTATAAAAACAAGGCTGATTAAAATATAATATTCCAAAAAGACATTTGAAAAAGCACGTCAATCAGCGGAGTGGTATATGCCAATAAGTTCACCATACCCAAGTATGTGACCCTTGATTGCTTTTTCAAGCTGAAGTTTATTTGTATTGGCTGGAAGATCAAGCTCATCATCCAAAGCATATACTTTAAAATAATAGCGGTGTGTACCAGAAGGGGGGCAAGGACCTGCGTAGTGATGCTGTTGAAAATCATTGACGCCCTCAATGCCATAAACCTTATTTTCCTTCAAATGATTCGAAACAGGAATATTCCATACCAACCAATGCGCCCATGTACCAACAGGCGCATCGGGATCATCCACGATCAACGCAAGTGTTTTGGTATCATAAGGGAGACTATGTATATCTAAAGGCGGATTGAAATTTTGTCCATCACAAGTATATTTTTCAGGGATCAGCTCTCCGGACCTAAAGGCTTTACTCGAAACTTCTAACGTTTTGATCATAATTAAAGGTTCCATCAGATTCATATATAGTACGTTTTTTATTAACGTAAAATAAATACACAAAACGTGTTTCCTAAATGAGGAAGCTCAGATGAATATGTGAGGCCTATCATGACAATGCGAGTATATGACAATTAGATTTGTTTTAAAATAAGAAGCCATGAATACTGAGGACAAACAAATTTGGAACTTGTATGATCTCCTGGAAATTGATGCCGTAGATTCAGTGTTGTAGAAATAGGCATTGAAAATCAATAAACAAATAAATAGATATAGGTAGCATTTAATATAAATGCCTTGATCAATGAAATCAATCGTTGGGATAAAAGTTAAAAAAAGGAACCGGAAGCCTCCGGTTCCGCGATACAGTAGTTTTTGCAACTTTTTGAAGTTGCTATTGTCTACTTTAATCTTGCCAACATCAAGATAAATCTTGTACATCGACTGAAACAAAAGTAACAACTGAGTATACGTAAATATATGCCTGTGGTCAGTCAATTACATGATATTAATTCAAATCATCAGATTCTCTTTTAATAAACAACAATCAAATAGAATGAGCTTTGAATTTAAATTTCCATATGAGGTTAACCCGCTATATCAAAAGAAAATTGCCTATTTCTCCATGGAATATGGAATCGATCAGTGCTTAAAAACCTATGCGGGTGGACTCGGCTTTTTATCAGGCTCCCACATGAGAAGTGCATATGCGCTTAAACAACACATGTTTGGAATAGGTATACTCTGGAAATATGGATATTATGACCAGACAAGAAAGCAGGACCAAACCATGGATGTATTATTTATGGAAAAGGTTTATGGCTTCTTAACAAAAACAGATATTTTATTTTATATCAATGTCTCCGGAGCCAAAGTAGCTATCACTGCGTACTATCTACCCCCGGAAGTATTTAGAACAGTTCCTATTTTTTTCTTAACCACTGACTTACCCGAAAATGACTACCTCGCAAAAACAATTTCGCATAAGTTGTATGACCCTAACCCTGAAACACAAACAGCAGCTTCGATCCTGCTCGGTGAAGGCGGAGCTCGATTACTTGAACAGCTTAACTGGATACCAGACATGTATCACCTAAATGAATCACATGCCCTACCTCTTGCTTTCTACCTGTATTGTAAAGAGAAGAATATTGAAAAGCTAAAAGAAAAGCTTGTGTTTACAAATCATACACCGGAAGAATCAGGGAACAGAAAAACCAGTATGCGTTTATTGGAAAAGATGGGTGTGTTTTGTGAAGTTCCTCTAACGGAAGTAAAAGCAATTTCAAAAACACAAGGAGAGGAATTGGACCACACATTAACAATTTTGAGACTTTCCGGGCGAGCAAATGGCGTATCAAAAATTCATCAACAAACTTTATGTAAAATGTGGGGCGGTGAGCATGATATCTGTCCAATATTCTCAATAACCAACTCACAAAATTTTGAGTACTGGCATGACAGAGAATTATATGAGGCACTGAAAGAAAATAATAATGATAAGATCCGAGAAATTAAAATTCAAAGAAAAAAAGATCTTTTTGAAGTTGTATCAGATCAATGTGGCGAGATTTATAATGAGCATACAATCACCATTGTTTTTGCAAAACGTTTTGCAGGCTATAAACGAGCAAATTTATTTTTTCAGGACATGGAACGATTTCATGCATTGGTTACAAATAAAAGTCGGCCTGTGCAGATCATATGGGCCGGGAAACCATATCCGATGGATTATGTTGGGATCAGCACTTTTGATAAAATTGTAGAAATCAGTAAAACATATTCGAATTGTGCAATATTAGCTGGATACGAACTAAAGCTTTCTAAAATGCTTAAAAGAGGTTCTGATGTATGGCTTAATGTTCCCAGATTAAAACATGAAGCTTCAGGAACAAGTGGCATGGCAGCAGCGATGAATGGATCTATTAATGTAGCCTTGCCGGATGGATGGTTTCCTGAATTTGCAAAAGACAAAATCAACTCGTTTATTCTATCTCCTTGTGATGAGCATTTGGCCGATCATATCCAGGATGATACTGATGCAAAAAACATGTATGATTTATTAGAAAATGAAGTGATCCCGCTGTATTATGAATATCCAAATCGATGGACAGAACTTATAAAAAATGCGATGAAAGATGTAGTGCCTGAATTTGACAGTAACCGGATGGCCGTTGAATACTATGAAAAAATATATAAATAGCTTTCCCTTAATGCACTTAATATAGAACTACCAGCTATTTCTTTCACTCCCTCAAATGATTTAAATCATTCATTCATGTCTTGTTCTTGTGGAAATTCACATTGTTCCTGCTAATAGCAAAGCGGCACATAACTATAGAATGAATAATTAGACAACCGCATAAATCAATCAACATGAAAAATGATTCAGAAATTCAATCAGACGTTCAAAGTCAATTAAAATGGGAGTCCATACTAAATGCCTCTGAAATAGGCGTAGCAGTAAAAAACGGGGTGGTTACACTCTCTGGAATAGTAGACTCGTATCCTAAAAAACTAGCCGCCGAAAAAGTTGCAAAATCGGTATATGGTGTAAAAGCTGTAGCACTTGACATTCAAGTTGGGATTTCCCCTGCAATGAGTAAGTCAGACACAGAGATCGCGGCAGCATGTGTCAATGCACTAAAATGGGACACATCGGTTCCTGATGAAAAAATAAAAGTAAAAGTGGAAAACGGGATAGTTGTAATTGAGGGTACAGTTGACTGGAGCTATCAAAGAGTTGCTGCAAAAAATGCTCTGATCAATATAACAGGGGTAAAAGGAGTTAGCAACCTGATCGCTGTAAAACAGAAACCCTCAAGCGTAGACATCAAGCAACGGATAAAAGATAGTTTTATTCGTACTGCCGGCCATGATGCTGATAATATTCGGGTTGAATCAATTGGTGATAAAGTAATTCTCAGGGGAAATGTCAGATCGCTCTATGAAAAGGAAGAAGCAGAAAATATGGCCTGGTCGGCTCCCGGAGTAAACGAAGTAGAAAATAAGATTGAAATAGTATATCAGGAATTATTTGAGTCGGCCTGACAGTAAACAGTCATATGAATATATCTTGAATCTTGCCCAATCACATGTTGATCAACAAGTGATTGGGTTTTTTATGTTTCATCTTGTAAAAACTACTTCTTCAAAAGGCACCCTGAATCTTGGTCCATAGATCCCTTTTTCAGTTCCTTTACCCACAGCAACGATCATTGAAACCTCAGCGCCTTTGGGCAGCTGCAAAAGTTTTTTGACACGAAGACTGTCAAACCCTTCCATCGGACAACTATCATATCCTTCCGCAGCAATTGATAACATAAAAGTTTGAGCTGCAAGCGCACATGACTTATGAACTACGACCCGTTGATCTGCTTTACCCGACATCCGAACAAAAGGCTTTCGCAAACCCATAAAAAAACTAACAGTTCTTCTCAGTAAGGAAAATAAACCAAAAAAATCACTGCTGTAAACGAGTGGCATTAGTTTCGTATAATA
>JBKCFW010000096.1:0-2790 GCA_046303675.1 bacterium | reverse complement strand
TTCGGCAGGCCTCCCTTTCCACTCATATCCTCCCATCAACCCAAATCCTCCTGCAACAACAGTATACACTGCATGAAATGGTTGAGCGATCAAAAACCATTTGATCAATATTGATTTTCCAAAGAACCTGCAGACATTGATCATGAAGGGAAGCTCAGAAAAATATTTCAAGAGCATGAGCATTATAAACACCTTCATCCAACTAAAGTCGAATACTCCGATAATAAACGATGCGACAAGCACCAAGTTGATCAGATAAACCAGCAACAATATCGCCTTGATCTTGAAACCCTTGTAAACAGTGGATTTGCTGGCCCAACGTATTCTTTGTGATAGGAAACTGCTGACTGTTTCCTGCGGATCTGTGATCACAGTGGCCTCAGCTGAATAGCAGTAAGCGATCTTATCAGGAAACGTTTTTGATATTTTTTCCATCAACAACATATCATCTCCCGTAGGGATCTTATCTATCCCTTCAAATCCTTTCACTGTATTAAATGCTTCTTTTGTGTACAATAGATTTGCTCCATTGCACATGTTGAGGAATTTGCTATCAACTGCCATGGCGGTGATGCCTTGAAGTGAGAGGAAGTCGAGCGACTGAAATCTTTCAAAGAAATTTTTCTCATTCTGAAATGCTACAGGCGCTGCAACAAACACAGCACCTGTCTTTTCTCTGTATGCCACCATCGTGTTGATCCATCTCGGAGGATGAATACAATCTGCATCTGTAGTCATGATCAGATCGTGTGATGCAACTTCAATCCCTCTTGCGATCGCTGCTTTTTTTCCTGAGCGTTCATCTGCTGTGATGCTGATCAACTTAACACCGCGTTCATGGTATCGTGCAACAAGTGAAGCAGTATTATCAGTCGACTGATCATCTACTATGATCAACTCTATTTTATTAGCAGGATATTGCTGGGCGAGGATCGACTCAATGCATCTTTCAATATTTGCCGACTCATTCCTTGCAGCAACCACCACCGTCACACCCTCATGCATATTGGTCGGATTGTTGAAGAGTTTCAGTCGCCTGAATCGTCCATTCATCCACAAAATGAGCAAGCAATAACTGATAAAAAGTAGGGAAACAAAAGCCATGTTGTTAGGCACCTGAGCCGAATGTTAAATTTCATCTTTTCTACACGGAAATTATTTTTTGAAGGAAAAATATTTCTTACCTTTAATTAGTTGCATAACTAACTATATGCCAAACAACCAATTCAAACGAGGAGAGTTATACAGTTTTATGACAGGGATGGCGTCGACAGCGATAGCACGTCGATTACAAAAGAATTTTAAACAAGAGGGCATTGAGATCACCATTGAACAATGGAGTGTCTTGTATCACTTGTGGAAGAAAGATGGGATGAGTCAGCAGGAACTCTGCAATGCATCCTTTCGTGATAAACCGAGTATCACAAGATTGGTAGATAATCTTGAAAAATTGAAATTGGTGAAACGTGTGTCATCGTCAACCGACAGAAGAATGAATCAGATCATTCTTACGGATGCAGCGAAGAAGTTGCAGGACAGAACAATGGAGATCGCGGCGAACACATTGAACGAGGCGCTGGAAGGCGTAAGTGCTGCAGACATTGAAAGGGCCAAAGTGGTGCTTCAACAAGTGTACGACAATTTAAAATAACACTATAAAATCTCAATTATGGAAACAGCAACTACCGTTATGCCAACCATGAAAGGAGCCGGATGGCTGATCAGTGAGGCTACGCCTGCTCAGACTTTCATTCCAGAGGATTTTAATGAAGAACACAAGATGATGTTGGAAATGTGCCACCAGTTTCTTCACACGGAGGTGGATCCGATACTTGATAGGATCGATAAACTTGAACCCGGACTCATGCCATCGTTGGTTGCTAAAGCCGGTGATTTGGGTATGCTGGGTATTTCTATTCCTGAGCAGTATGGTGGACTTGGAAAAGAGTTTACATCCAGTATTGTTGTAGCTGATGGACTAGGAGCAGGACATTCGTTTTCTGTTGCGATCGCCGCACACACCGGCATTGGAACATTGCCCATTTTGTATTTTGGAACTGAGGAACAAAAACAGAAATATATTCCTAAACTGGCAAGCGGTCTCTGGAAAGGTGCATACGGATTGACGGAACCGAATAGTGGTAGTGATGCATTGAGTGCAAAGACCATAGCGAAGTTGAGTGAGGATGGGAAACATTATTTACTGAACGGACAAAAATGCTGGATCACGAATGGTGGTTTTGCAGATGTGTATACTGTATTTGCAAAGATCGATGGTACACAGTTCACCGCGTTCATCGTTGAACGTGGTATGGAAGGATTCACACAAGGTCCCGAAGAACACAAGATGGGTATTAAGGGATCTTCAACAGTGCAATTGTATTTTCAAGATTGTAAAGTGCCCGTAGAAAATGTGTTGGGAGAAATTGGGAAGGGCCATGTGATCGCGTTTAATATTTTGAATATTGGTCGACTTAAACTTTGTGCTGCTACACTAGGTGGTGCTAAGCGTTGTCTTGAGCATGCTATTCAATATGCAAAAACAAGAGAGCAGTTCAAGAAACCGATCGTTGAGTTTGGTGCTATCCAACATAAAGTTGCAGAGATGACCATTCGCAACTGGGTGGTGGAAGCTGCTATGTACAGGGCTTCCATGTGGATTGAGGAAAAAGAAAAAGAACTGCTCGCTTCAGGGAAACCATTTAACGAAGCGCTACTTGGTGCTGCTGAAGAGTATGCGATAGAATGTGCCATCTTGAAAGTATCAGGTTCTGAAGTGCTGAGTTATGT
>JBKCFW010000095.1:0-24995 GCA_046303675.1 bacterium | reverse complement strand
TCAAACCTATGAGATCATCAGACCTGAGGAAGTTGGTGCAGAAACATCAAAAATTGTATTAACAGCAAGAAGTGGTCGATCTGCATTGGCTTATCGATTCAAAAACCTTGGATACGATTTTACACGCAATGATATTGACTTCCTGTATGAAGAGTTTCTTCAATTAGCCGACTCTCTTAAAGAAGTACATGACTCAGATTTAAAAGAAATGTCAGAACGCTACCTACTTGTAAAAGCTCAATAACAAAGATTAAAACTAACCCTACTTACAATTCAACATACAACATCACATGAACGAACTAAATAAGTATAGCAAAACAATCACACAAGATACCACACAACCTGCAGCACAAGCGATGCTATATGGAATTGGTTTAACAGATGAAGACCTAGCAAAAGCTCAAGTGGGTGTTGCGAGTATGGGATGGGATGGCAACACATGCAACATGCACCTTAATGATCTTGCAGCAATCATAAAGAAAAGTGTTTGGGAAAATGATCTGGTGGGATTGATCTTTAACACGATAGGTGTGAGTGATGGGATCTCTAATGGAACGGATGGTATGCGATACTCACTCGTGAGCAGAGACATCATTGCTGATTCTATAGAAGCGGTTTGCGGTGCACAATATTATGACGGACTGATCACTGTGCCAGGATGCGATAAGAATATGCCAGGATCGATCATGGCCATGGGTAGATTGAATAGACCATCAATCATGGTCTATGGGGGTACGATCGCACCTGGACATTATAAAGGCGAGGACCTTAATATTGTTTCTGCGTTTGAAGCATTGGGAAAAAAGATTGCTGGCCAATTGGATGAGGCTGACTTTAAAGGAATAGTGATGAATTCTTGTCCAAGTGCTGGCGCTTGTGGAGGAATGTATACTGCCAACACCATGTCATCTGCCATTGAAGCACTGGGCATGAGTCTCCCCTATTCTTCATCAAACCCTGCACTCAGCGATGAAAAAAAGAAAGAATGTGTTGAAGCAGGAAAGGCAATAAGATTGTTACTTGAAAAAGACATCAAGCCTTCAGACATCATGACCAGAAAAGCTTTTGATAATGCAATTACCATTATCATTGCTTTAGGAGGATCTACCAATGCGGTTCTGCACATGATTGCAATGGCACACAGCGTTGGCATCACACTTACTCAAGATGATATTCAAGCGATAAGCAATAAAGTTCCGGTGATAGCTGATTTCAAGCCAAGCGGAAAGTATTTGATGGAAGACCTGCACAATATCGGTGGCGTTCCTTTGGTAATGAAGTATCTGCTTAGCAAGGGAATGATACATGGAGAGTGCATGACGGTTACCGGAAAAACGATTGCTGAAAACTTGCAATCTGTGCCTGACATCGAATTCGAAAAACAAAAAATCATCTTCCCGATTGAACAACCAATTAAATCAAGTGGACATCTTCAGATTTTGTACGGCAACATCGCAACTGGTGGTAGCGTTGCAAAAATAAGTGGTAAAGAGGGAGAACGATTTGTGGGCCCTGCACGTGTATTCAATGGTGAGAAAGAACTCATAGAAGGGATCAAAACAGGTCGTGTTCAAAAGGGTGACGTTGTTGTAATTCGCTATGTGGGTCCGAAAGGTGCTCCAGGCATGCCTGAAATGCTCAAACCTACATCTGCTATTATTGGAGCAGGACTTGGCAAAGACGTTGCGTTGATCACAGATGGTCGATTTAGCGGCGGTACACACGGTTTTGTCGTAGGCCATATTACTCCTGAAGCATTTGAAGGAGGTACTCTTGCCTTGGTGGAAGACGGAGACATCATCGAGCTTGATGCAGTAAAAAATTCTATCAATGTAACGATAGACGAACATACGTTAAGTCAGAGGAAAAGCAAATGGAAACAACCTCCACTGGGTGCAACAAAAGGTATACTCTACAAGTATTCCAAATATGTTACCACTGCAGCAGAGGGTTGTATAACCGATAAATAAATAACTATGCAAACGGACACCTTAGCATCAACAACTACTATCACAGAACAACAGACTGAAATTTCAGGAAGTGTGGCTGTACTCAAAGCACTTATTGCAGAGGGAGTTGATACGATATTCGGATATCCTGGAGGCGCTATTATGCCGATATACGATGCGCTCTATGATTTCCGCGAACAACTGGAGCATGTGCTCGTAAGACACGAGCAAGGTGGCATACATGCAGGACAAGGATACGCGAGGTCTTCCGGAAGGACTGGCGTGGTGTTTGCGACAAGTGGACCTGGCGCGACGAATCTCGTAACCGGACTTGCAGATGCGATGATCGATTCAACACCCTTGGTCTGCATCACAGGTCAAGTGTTCGCACATTTTTTAGGCACAGATGCATTTCAGGAAACGGATGTGATCAACATCACCACTCCCGTGACCAAATGGAACTACCAGATCACAGATGCCAATGAAATACCCGGAGTGCTCGCAAAAGCATTTTACATTGCGAAAAGTGGAAGACCCGGACCCGTACTGATCGATATTACAAAAAATGCACAGCTGCAAAAGTTCAGTTACAGCGGATACACTCCATGTAACCACATAAGAAGTTACAGACCAAAACCGATCGTAAGAAAAGAATATATAAATGCCGCTGCTGACCTCATCAATCAAGCAAAAAGACCGTTGGTTATTTTTGGTCAGGGTGTTATTCTTGGAAATGCTGAAACAGAATTTAAAAATTTTATCGAGAAAGCCAATCTCCCTTCAGCATGGACAATTCTTGGATTAAGTGCGCTGGAAACAGATCACCCATTGAATGTTGGTATGCTGGGCATGCACGGAAATTATGGTCCGAATGTATTAACGAATGAATGTGATGTTCTGATCGCCGTGGGCATGCGCTTTGACGACAGGGTAACAGGTAGACTTGATAAATATGCAAAACAGGCAAAGGTCATTCACCTCGATATCGATCCTTCAGAGATTGATAAGAATGTAAAAGCAGACGTGCCCGTTTGGGGAGACTGCAAAGAGACATTGCCGATGATCACGGAATTACTTCAAACGAATGATCATTCTGCATGGATCAAGAAATTCACTGAATGCATGAATAAAGAAGTTGAACAGGTTATTCACGATGAACTAAACCCCACCGCTGATCAAATGACGATGGGTGAAGTGATCGACCATTTGAACCAGCTTACAAAAGGAAATGCAATCATCGTAACCGATGTCGGACAACACCAGATGGTGGCTTGCCGCTATGCAAAATTCAATGAGAGCAAAAGTAATATCACTTCAGGCGGTTTGGGCACCATGGGATTTGCCTTGCCGGCTGCGATAGGTGCAAAATATGGTGCAAAAGAAAGAACTGTTGTTGCGATCATTGGCGATGGGGGCGTACAGATGACCATTCAGGAATTGGGCACGATCATGCAAAACGACATTAATGTCAAGATACTGATCTTGAACAACCGCTTTTTGGGCATGGTTAGACAATGGCAGGATCTGTTCCATGATAAGCGCTATTCTTTTGTAGATATTGCAAGTCCGGATTATGTTACTGTAGCCAAAGGATACAACATCGAAGGAAATTCAATATCCAAACGTGAAGAACTGCATGCTGCATTAGAAACCATGCTGAATCACAAAGGCGCTTACCTGCTGGAGGTTTTTGTAGGCAAGGAAAACAATGTATTTCCAATGGTTCCCCAGGGTTGCGGTGTAGGAGAAATCAGACTTAAATAAACAACGATGAAGCAGGAATATACCATCACCATCTATACCGAGAACCAGGTAGGTTTGCTCACCAGAATTGCCGTCATGTTCTCCCGAAGAAAGATCAATGTTGAAAGTCTGAATACTTCTCCATCAGAAGTCGAGGGAATTCATCGATTCACCATAGTGATCAATCAGGATGAAGAAGTTGTTAGAAAAATCGTACGTCAGATCGAAAAACAGGTTGACGTACTTAAAGCATATTACAACACCAACGAAGAGATCATCTGGCAGGAACTGGCACTTTACAAAGTACCTACAGACACGATCGCTGAAAAAGCAAAAGTAGAAAGACTGCTAAGGGCCTATGGCGCAAGGGCTGTGGTCATTAGAAAAGACTATACCATCTTTGAGACTACTGGTCAGCGTGAAGAGATCGACACCTTAATTCAGGTATTGCAACCTTTCGGACTAATTGAATTTGTTCGTAGCGCAAGAGTAGCGATCATAAAAAGCAGTAAAGGTTTTCACGAAAAACTTAAAGATTTTGAACAAACTGAACCAGCTAACTTTGCAAGCTGACATTCATAAATAATAAAACCCTTAAACAATCAACTTTTTAAACATTTAAAACAACAAAACAACAGGATTATGGCAAAACTAAACTTCGGGGGTACCGTAGAAAATGTAGTAACACGCGAAGAATTCCCACTCTCAAAAGCTCAACAAGTATTAAAAAATGAAGTTGTCGCTGTGATAGGCTACGGAGTTCAGGGACCTGGACAGGCCTTGAACCAAAAGGACAATGGAGTGAATGTAATCGTTGGACAAAGAAAGAATTCAAAATCCTGGGATAAGGCTGTTGCTGATGGCTTCGTTCCGGGTCAGACGCTTTTTGAAATAGAAGACGCGCTGGAAAAAGGAACCATCATTTGCTATTTGCTGAGTGATGCTGCCCAGATCGCCATGTGGCCTACAGTAAAAAAATACCTTACGCCAGGTAAGGCATTGTACTTCTCTCATGGTTTTGGGATCACTTACAAAGAGCAAACAAGCATAGTTCCTCCTTCAGATGTAGATGTATTTCTTGTAGCACCAAAAGGCTCAGGTACATCACTCAGAAGAATGTTCCTTCAAGGAAGAGGATTGAACTCAAGCTTCGCAATATATCAGGATGCTACCGGTAAAGCGTATGATCGTGTAGTAGCACTCGGTATTGCAATCGGCAGTGGTTATTTGTTTGAGACAGATTTCAAAAAAGAGGTATTCAGTGACCTTACAGGAGAAAGAGGTACGTTGATGGGCGCCATTCAAGGTATTTTTGCTGCACAATATCAGGTTCTTCGTGAAAGAGGACATACGCCTTCAGAGGCATTCAATGAAACCGTTGAAGAACTTACACAATCACTCATGCCGCTTGTTGCTGAAAATGGTATGGACTGGATGTATGCCAACTGTTCCACGACTGCACAGCGCGGAGCTCTTGACTGGTGGAAGAAGTTCAGAGATGCTACCCTGCCTGTCTTCAACGACCTATACACGAGCGTGGCTACTGGTAAAGAAAGTCAGCGCAGCATCGACAGCAACTCACAACCAGATTATCGTGAGAAACTGGAGGCTGAACTTGCAGAATTGAGAGACAGTGAAATGTGGCAAGCTGGTAAAACAGTTAGAGGCCTAAGACCTGAAAATCAGGCCAAATAGCAATCACCAATAGTATACTTTTAAGGGGTGCTTTACAGCACCCCTTTTGTTTTTATTGCATATCCCACTTTGACTTCGGTGCGTTATATTTGCACAAATATTTAACACGATGAATCTCCACGAGTACCAAGCAAAAGAACTACTTAAAAAATACAATGTTCCTGTTCAAGAAGGTGTGGCATGCAGTACCATTGAAGAAGCTATTGCCGCTTATGAACAGATCAAAGAGAAAAGTGGCAGCAAATTTGCTGTGGTTAAAGCGCAGATTCATGCGGGAGGAAGAGGAAAAGGTGCCATTAAAGAAAATGGCATGAATGGTGTAAAGGTTGGAAAGAGTCAGGAAGACATTAAAGATTTTGCCGAAAAAATCCTTGGTGGGACGTTGGTTACAATTCAAACAGGACCAACTGGTAAAGTTGTAAGTAAAATTCTCGTAGCGCAGGATATGTATTATGATGGACCTTCAGAAAGAAAGGAGTTTTATTTGTCGATTTTGCTTGATCGTGCAACCGGCAAAAATGTGATCATGTATAGCACTGAAGGTGGAATGAACATCGAAGATGTTGCGCATGATACTCCGGAAAAAATATTCAGAGAATGGGTGAATCCTGCAGGTGGACTACTACCCTTTCAAGCAAGAAAAATTGCATTCAATCTTGGCCTGAGTGGTGATGCGTTCAAAAACATGACAAAATTCGTTACCAATCTTTACAATGCCTATGTTGGACTTGACTGTTCGATGCTTGAGATCAACCCACTTTTCAAAGCGGCAGATGACAAAGTGATCGCAGTAGATTGCAAAATGAATCTTGATGAAAATGCTTTAGGCAGACATCCGGATCTTGCCGCGATGAGAGATATTACTGAGGAAGATCCAACAGAAGTTGAGGCAGGAAAATACAACCTGAATTTTGTCAAGCTCGATGGCAATGTAGGTTGCATGGTAAATGGTGCCGGACTTGCCATGGCAACCATGGATATGATCAAACTAAGCGGCGGTGAGCCGGCCAATTTCCTTGATGTTGGCGGAACAGCAAATGCACAAACTGTAGAAGCAGGTTTCAAGATCATCATGCAAGACCCTAATGTCAAGGCCATTCTGATCAATATTTTCGGAGGAATAGTACGATGTGACAGGGTTGCTTCAGGCGTGATCGAAGCATACAAAAACCTTGGTAATATCAACATACCCATCATCGTCAGGCTCCAAGGAACAAATGCCGCTGAAGCAAAAAAATTGATCGATGAAAGTGGCTTAAAAGTGCAGAGCGCCATTCTGCTCAGCGAGGCTGCTGACTTGGTTAAACAAGCTGTAGCTTGATCTAGATAGCGCTTCATGCCGACAAAAAAAATCGTACTCACCCTTTTGGTGCTGTGGATCATTCCTCAATTTCTCTTTTCTCAGAGAAAAAATGATGCATTCACGTATCACATCACCAAGACAAGCCAACCAATTGCCATTGACGGCGCTATTGATCAACATTGGGCCGAACATGAGTCTGCTGAGAACTTCTTTATGGTCTTACCCATGGATACCAGTAAGGCTCAGGTCAGAACCGAAATCAAGATGTCGTATGATAACCACCAGATCTATATCATTGCGATTTGTTACAAACCAAATGATAACCCTTATATGGTCGAATCCCTGAAAAGGGATTTTACTTTTGGCAAGAATGACAATCTCTTGTTATTCATGGACCCCTTCAACGATCAAACCAATGGCTTTAGTTTTGGCTCCAACGCCGCAGGTGCACAGTGGGATGGCATCATGTATGATGGCGGGAAAGTTGATCTTAGCTGGGATAACAAATGGACATCCACTGTCAAAAATTATCCCGACAAATGGATATGGGAAGCATCCATCCCTTTCAAAACGATCAGATATAAAAAAGGTATCAAAACCTGGGGTATCAATTTCAGCAGGCTTGATATTACAGCTGCGGAGAAGTCTAGCTGGGCACCTGTACCCAGACAATTCCCAACCGCATCGCTTGCCTATACCGGACAACTTATTTGGGACCACGCACCACCAGAAGCTGGCACCAATATATCAGCAATACCATACGTTTTGGCAGGAGGCAGTAGAAATTTTGACAACGCTGGAAAAATGCTTTTCAAAAAAGATGTTGGGCTTGATGCTAAAGTAGCCGTAACCTCATCACTCAATCTGGACCTGACTTTAAGACCCGATTTCTCACAGGTAGAAGTTGACAGACAAGTAACCAATCTCGATCGATTTGAATTATTCTTTCCAGAAAGACGACAATTTTTTCTTGAAAACGGCGATCAGTTCTCAAACTTTGGGTATAATACCATCAGGCCTTTTTTCTCCAGAAGGATTGGACTAACTGCTCCTATTCAGTTCGGCGCAAGGTTGAGTGGAAAGATCAATAAAGATTGGCGCTTAGGCTTCATGAACATGCAGACAGAAAGAAATCTTTCAACACAAACTGCAGCTCAGAACTACGCTGTGTTTGCATTACAAAGAAGAGTCTTCTCCAGATCCAATATCGGGATATTGATCGTAAACCGTGACCAGCTATTAAAAAATGATGAAAAACGCCCCGAATACTTGATCAATCCATACAATAGAAACATTGGCATGGAATACAATCTGGCCTCATCAAATAATATCTGGACCGGCAAAGCCATCTTATTAAAATCATTTTCAAAAAATATCAGCAAAGAAGATTGGATTCATGCAGCAAACCTTCAATACACCAGCAGGCGATGGTCTATTGGCTGGCAACATGAATATGTAGGCCGCAATTATAGAGCCGATGTAGGCTATGTACCCAGAAAGGACTTTATCAGAATGAGTCTGGCTGTAGCAAAAACTTACTTCAGTAGAAATAAAAACATCACTAGCCACACTTTCAAAGCGCAATCATATAATTATTATTCTGTCAGACTCAAACTCACTGATATCACACCGGTACTATCCTATACCCTAACATTACGCAATCAGGCTACGTTTACACAATGGACTGCCTTTGATTATGTAAAACTTTTACAGCCCTTCGACCCGACCAATTTTGGGAAAGATACCCTGCCGGTTGGAAGTCAACATACTTGGCATTCTACAGGTTCTGAATTCGTCTCCAAGCCACAAAAACTCTTAACTTATGGATTTTCTACACGTTTCGGAGGATATTACAAAAATGGTCGCAGGAGTTTTATAAGCACTGAGATCGGATACAGGATACAACCTTACCTGAGCATGTCTGCAACTGCCAGCATGAACCATATTTCCATGCAGCGTCCATGGAATACCACCACATTTTGGCTGATCGGTCCAAGAATAGATGTCACCTTCACGAATACTTTGTTCTTTACAACATTTGTGCAATACAACAACCAGCAGAAAAACATCAATCTCAATACAAGGCTTCAATGGCGATATAAACCAGCCTCAGATCTTTATATCGTATACACAGACAACTATTTTCCAGCCCCGTTTTACGTAAAAAACAGAGCATTTGTACTGAAGTTTAACTACTGGTGGAATCTTTAATAGATCTCTTTAAGATGCTGAAAACAGCATCCATTTCAATGATGATATTTCCCTTGATGATGGTTACATCTTCTTTGCATCCTCTAAAAACTTGGCCAAACCGATATCGGTAAGTGGGTGTTTGAGGAGACCAAGAATTGAGTCTAGCGGACATGTACATACATGTGCACCAGCCTCAGCTGATCGGATAATATGAAGTGGATTTCTGATAGAAGCCGCAAGAATCTGCGTATCAAAACCCTGTAAGGAATAGATATGAGCAAGTTGTTCGATCAACTGAATACCATCCCAATTGCTGTCATCCACACGGCCGATAAATGGAGAAACATAAGTTGCACCAGCTTTAGCTGCAAGGATGGCTTGTCCTGCTGAAAACACCAGGGTACAATTGGTTTTGATGCCATTGTCTGTAAACCATTTGATGGCTTTAATGCCATCCTTGATCATGGGAACTTTCACCACAATTTTGGGATCAATGGCAGCAAGGACTTTTCCTTCTTTTACCATCCCATCAAAATCAGTCGACAACACTTCAGCACTGACGTCACCATCAACAAGTTTGCAGATATCTGCATAATGTTTATTGATATTCTCAGTTCCTTTGATCCCTTCTTTTGCCATGAGTGAAGGATTGGTAGTTACTCCATCAAGAATGCCGAGATCATGAGCTTCTTTGATATGGGCAAGATTTGCAGTATCAATAAAAAATTTCATTGTTATATTTTAAGATGGCAAGGTAAATAAAAGAAGGTGAAATTTGACTTGAAATATGTACAAAAAAATGGCAGGTTGATTACATCGCACCGCTCAACCGCCTACCCTTGCTACCTTCCGGTCCTGGGGGAGTTCAGCAGGAGCTGGTCGTGTAAGACCTGCCAATGCAAATATACAAAAAATCAGCGAAGTGGTTTGTTGAACTGACTGCTGATCTGCCTCACTGCTATAAGCTGGTCATATCTCCCGCCCAAGTCTCTGAAATAGACCAGCACCAGATAAGCATTTTCAGTTTCCCAGGTATCATTTTCTGTAAACGTAGAAGAATAGGTTATTGCATTGTTATTTTTTGACCTCAATACATACTGATAATCGTAATACCCTTGTTTCAAAAACATTGAAGTTTCATAAACTCCCAGATCTGGATTAAACACCAATGTTGCAGACCTTTCTTTTCCATAATTGGATAGCTCCCCCATCAACACCAGATCAGCATTGGGATAAGGAACAGATCCTGGCGGCCTGAATGAAAAATGTACTTTTGCATAATCTGCATTCCAGTATGGATTTATGCTTTCAGTTGTCTCATTGATGTACATGCCATTAAAATCCCTGTAATAATGATATTGTCTTGGAAGTCTGGGAACTTCCTCTTTCACAAAAAGTATAAAGCTGCTATCAGTATTTTGCTGGCGTTTCACCCTATCCCCCAACAAACGAAAGCTTCTTAAATTAAGCCAACGATATTCCTTTCCTGCAGGCATTACCATTTCATTCTCGTTGCTATACTGCAACATGTCTTGTCTTACAAAAGTTGGCAATGAGAGTTGGAGCGAATTATCCCAACGATAGTTCTGTAGCACCCTTACTTTCAGCTGTTGTTGAGGATACCTGATATCAAAATTTTTGGTATCCAGGTGTACCTGCAAGCGATGGTGGGTCTGAAAAAACTGCTGATTGAATGGTTGCAAAACGGTAGCCGCCATATTGATTTTCTGATCTACAACAAGAAAACGTTTTGTAAAAGCAAGTTTACTGGTATCCCCATCCAGGAAAACTTTCAACATATAATTTCCTGATTTTGTGGGGATGCAATTTCGATCAGGAAGATTGGCCTGATAATGAGTATACCTTGTAAGCGATATGGCAGATGTTCTGTAGGTTGTGATCCTTACCTGGGTATATCCCTTTACGTAATCAAAGTAACTCATTTGGGCTGGTGTCCAATCTGCGTTACACAAGACAATAGTATAATAGTAACTTTTAACCCCTCCATCTAGATCATCAAAATTCAATTCAAGCATGTCTGTCGAATTCAAGGCAATGACAGGGTATGACAACTGATCGCCAAATTTTGTAAACTTGATCGTTTTTATTGAAGGCATGTACACCTCGTCGGGCAACCGCTGAGCATTTACATTCAAAAAAAATAGAAACAAAAAAAATAAGAAAAAACTCGACCGTAGCATCTTTCTCGATTTAATGATACGAATGTAATCATTTCGTCGAATGCTATGCAGTCCATAAGCAAGCTTACAGAATTAGCGTACATTTACAAGGCAAGAATTACTCATTTGAACCTACCACTTCACATAGCAAAGCGTCTTGCGACGGGTAAAAAGAAAGCGTTTTCGTCTTTCATCATGAGAATTTCAATCATTGCCACCACGATCAGTGTTGCCGCAATGATCGTCTCATTGTCCTTTATCAATGGATTTCAAAAAGTTGTAGCTGAAAAAGTATTTGGCTTTTGGGGCCATGTCCGTATCCAACATTATGAGCCTGTTAAATCCGTCATGGCTGAAGAATCGCCGATCACGAAAGATGTGGATACTGAAAAAAAACTGAAAGCTGAATCAAATGTCTCAAGTATATCTCCATTTGCAACCAGATCAGCCATCCTTAATGCAAATGGCACGCTTGAGGGCATACTGCTGAAAGGCGTAAGCGGTGATTACCCGTTCAAAAAAATTCAACGTTTTTTGCTAAGGGGCAAATGGCCATCATTGGCAGACTCAAACAAGCGTAATGAGATCGTACTCTCTGCATATACCGCTGACCAGCTTTCTATTGATACAGGCAAATACCTGTTGATCTATTTTATTCAGGATCAGGGAGAATTACCACGAACAAGAAAACTGAAAGTATCAGGGATTTATAAAACTGGAATTGATGTTTATGATAAAGTGTACGCAATCGGTGACCTGAGACTGATACAGCAACTAAATAGCTGGGACACAAATCAGATCGGAGGCTATGAATTGGATCTAGTGAACAAAGCAATGATGGAGGAGACTGCTTCTTCAATATTCAACTATTTACCAACGGGCTGGAATGCCATTACATTGAAGGACTTGTCGCCTGAAATTTTTGACTGGTTAAGTTTACAAAACACGAATAAATATATTTTGATCATCGTAATGACCATCGTTGCGATAATCAATCTGATCACTTGCCTTATCATCCTATTACTGGAAAGAACTGGAATGATCGCTTTATTGAAGTCACTCGGTGCAAAGGATGGCATGATACAGAAGATCTTTATTTACTATGGAGGATGGATTGCAGGTTTGGGGATCAGCGCAGGAACCATCATTGGCCTTGCTTTATGTTATCTTCAACAATATGGAGAGTTTATCAGACTAAATGAGGAGGCATACTATGTAAGAACGGCTCCCGTAGAAATAAATTATTTACAAGTACTGATGGTTGCAGGCGGGACGTTTTTGATAAGCCTGTTAATATTGATCTTGCCTTCTTTGATCAGCAGAAAGATCAATCCTTCAAAGGCACTAAGATTTAAGTGAAATCCTGGTCATCTCAGCCAGTATAACAGCAGTGGCCACAGCAGCATTCAAAGATTCCGCTGCCCCCTTTCCGGGTATTGTGATCTTGTTGGATACAGCACTCAACACTTCATCTGAAATACCCTTAGATTCATTTCCGATAACCAAAATTGATGGCTGATTAAACGTTGTCTTTACATACGATTGTCCATCGAGTACGGCAGCATATGAAGGGACCTCTTTGCATGTTTGCAAAAATTGAATAATATCCGTGTAAAATATATCAATACGCATAATGCTGCCCATTGCAGATTGAACAACCTTTGGGTTGTATGCATCTGCCGTATCAGTTGAACATACAATTTGGTCAACCCCAAACCAGTCACATGTTCGGATGATGGTTCCCAGATTGCCCGGATCCTGTAACTTATCCAATACCAACGTGATACCTTGAAAAATCGACCTGGGCTTGTTTGCATCCGGTATTTGTACCAATGCCAGCACCTCATTAGGCTGTTGGAGAAAAGAGATCCGCTCCAACTCGAATGGCTCGACTTCTACCAGATCTACGCCATCCGGAACAATAGACCCATATTGTTCGATCCAACTACTGACGGCAAATATCTTCTTAGTGCTATGCGTAGAATCCTGAAGCAACTCACGAACAATTTTCACTCCTTCAAGGACAAAAAGGTTTTCTGAATCCCTGAATTTTTTATGGGCCAAACTTTGAATATATTTGATATCTGATTTTGTTACCATCACCATTTAAATTGAACAGGATTGACGTCAAGATCCCTGTTATATTCTTTGTTGTTTTTTGGACTGATAAGTCTTGTTCACTCTTCATGTACAGTAGTCAGACATTTCCCTGAGAACAAGCCATTTCATTTCGAAAATAACATAAAAATTGATGGTAAAGTTTCAAGAGAGCAAAAGGTTGAGTTAAAGACAAGGTTGCTGTCGCAAATCGAAGACAGCGCCCAGGTACGCGCAGCTTCAAAAATACCCTGGCCATCTTTCCCATGGTTCATTCCTGTTTCCGTAATTGAGCACCCATCATTATTTAACAAGGAAAAAGTTGATGAATCCGCTTTGAATATGAAGAACGCACTAAAAAGTGTAGGCTTCAGAAAAGCAGAAATAGAAACTGATACCACCATCTCAAAAAGGGGAAAACAGTATAGGGTGTATACAAGCTACATCATCCGAACCGGACCAATGTATAAGATAGATACGATCGTTTATCAATTCACAGATTCATCCCTTCAGCAAATAGCGATAGACAACGCAAGATCTACTGGTGTAAAAAAAGGCAAAGGCTTTGATTACACATTGATTGATGAAGAGATCAACAGGTTGACCAATATTTTTCAAACCAATGGTTATTACAAGATAGACAAAGAGGATATCATTGCGGAAGTAGACACCAACTATACTGAACTCATGGATGCCAGTCTTGATCCATTTGAAAATGCCAGAGCCATTGCTTTGGCAAAGAAAAGAATTACGGATCCAAAAGTTGATATCGCTTTCAAACTCAGGGAAAATAGAGACAGTACCCATCTCGCACGCTATAAAGTGGGTTCCATGACCGTATATCCAGATCTGACGGAGCTGGATGATGCCGAAGATATATTGGCAGTTCATAAAGACTCTACCCGGATCAAGATCCATTCATTGCATAACACCTTCAACAAAGATTTTATCCTAAGCAATATCCTGTTGAAGCCAGGTGCTATTTTCAACAGAAATGATTACAGCAAAACCTTGAATAATTTCAATAAGCTGGGAGCGTGGCAAAATATCAATGTCAATTCAGAAGCTGATGATGTAAACAAAGAAATTAACTATTTATTGAAATTACAGCCCGCAAAAAGACAGTTCTTCAGCATTGATCTTGAAGGAAGTAGCATCATCAACACTTCTCAGTTGATTCAGATAGGAAGCGGAAGGGTTGGTGCTGCCACCAACTTCACGTTGAGGAACCGTAATATAGGCAAGCGCGCTATTCAATTGGAAAATACGCTGAGAACAGGTGTTGAATTCAACAACTTCCAAAAACTGCTCTCAGGAGAAATTGCACTGACCAACAGGCTTACCTTCCCCTGGCTAGTTGCACCATTGAACAAAACGACCAAATCGCGGTTTCAGCAGGCAAGAACAATAATATCTGCTGATTTTTCATACGTCGACCGGTTCCGATTTTTTCGCATCAACTCAGTCAATACATTTCTTGGGTATGAATGGAAGCCTAAACCCAACGTTTCGTGGCTCTTCCGTCCCATCAATATTGAGTTTACCCAATTCAGACCAGACAGTTTATTTCTTGAGTCGATTCAAGACTTCCCGCTGTTGTTATACACCTACAATAACGGGTTGATCATCGGGATGAATGCAACATTCAATTACAACTTGACACCAAACAATGCTAAAAGAATCAGTCTACTGAAAATTTTTGCAGAAGAGAGTGGATTGCTGACAGGTAATGTTTTTTCTAATCAGACAAAACCTGGTAAGTCGCTAAGCAACTTATATAAATACATCAAGGCTGATGCTGAATTCAAACAGATCTTTGTAGGCCGGAACAGCAGCCTCCACCTAAGGGCATATGGTGGAGCAGGATTTGCATTCAATACAGGTTCCAGGACCGGTCAAGTCACCCTACCCTTTTTCAAAAGTTTCATTGCAGGAGGTCCGAATAGCATGAGGGGATGGCCGATCAGAAAACTGGGTATTGGATCTAACGTTTTTTACGACACAGTATCAGCAGGCACATTTAATGACAAGTATGCTGATATTCAGTTGGAAGCAAACTTGGAATACAGGTTCAACCTTTTTCAATTCTATGGCTTCTGGATGCGAGGTGCAGTGTTTACAGATATCGGAAACATCTGGTTTAGGAACGAACTTGATGGCACGTTGAAAAATGCCAATTTCAAGTTCAATAAATTAGGGAATGATATTGCCATAGCAAGCGGCTTTGGTGCCAGAGTCGATTTTAATTACTTTCTCCTACGATTTGATCTGGGATTCCCTATCAAAGACCCACGCTATGGTCCTGACAAAACAGGCAATGCAACGATTGAACGATTTTATTCCCCGAGAGCCGGGGGTTGGCTGGTGAACAATGTCTGGAACAAACCATCATTCCAGTTTGCACTCGGATATCCTTTCTGATCATGTCGCTGCTGCGAAAGCGAGTTGCATCTTTTCAACCATTTTAAAGGTTGCAGGGCAATATGCTATATTTTGCTTGTGCACGTGTATATATTGAGTCATCTTCTTTTTAGTCAGATGAGGGAAGCCTGCACAGTCTTCCGGACGAATGGCATATATGGAACACTTGTTGCTTTTAAGATCAAGAAACTGGCACGGCGTCTTGATATTCATCCAATCACCCCCTTTGTCCTTATGCAACCACTTTTTCTTGAACTCATCAGGAGTCTGCTTGAAATGAGCAGAGATGCGCTCTATGTCTGCCACATTAAAAGTGGGCGTCATTGACCTGCAGCAATTAGAACAAGAGAGGCAATCTACTTCCTGCCATACTTCTTGATCGATTTTTTCAACGAGGGCATCAAGTCGGCGTGGAGGGTTCTTTTCAACCTTTGTCAGAAACATCCTCATTCTTCTCTTGTTTTTTTCAACTGTCTTCTTAAATGACTTGAGGTTGATCGGCTCCATCTTATTCTTTTGCAATGTGAATTATCGGTAATATTGAGGTGCGAATTTAAAGTAATATACCATTCATTCGTGTATGTGATGAAAATAAACAACAATGTGGGATATCTATAAAAAAGGATTCTTAATATACCTTCAACTGGAGAGATCCCTTTCCCAAAATACCATTGAAGCATATGGGGCAGACTTAGAGAAGCTGATCCAGTTCATGCAAGTAAAGGGATTTAAAGGAGGTCCGGATGCCATAAACTTAAACGACTTGCAGGAATACATCAAATGGATATCCTCGCTGGGCATGAGTGAACGTTCTCAATCCAGGATCATTTCAGGCATAAAATCATTTTATCGGTATTGCAGCCAGGAAGACATTACAAAAGAAGATCCAACAGAGCTTCTATCTGCGCCTAAATTGAAGAAAGCCTTACCGGATACGCTTACGTTTGAGGAGATCGAACACATCATCGCTCAACTCGATCTAAGCAAGCCTGAGGCTACAAGAAACAAAGCGATGCTGGAAACATTATACAGCTGCGGACTTAGGGTGAGTGAGTTGGTTGATTTACGAAGATCGCATCTGTATCTCGATATCGGATTCATCAGAGTCATCGGGAAAGGTGACAAGGAACGACTTATCCCTATTGGTACCGACGCAACAAAATATATCCAAATTTATCTTGCTGAAATACGAAATAAATGCAATGAAAAAAAAGGATGTGAGGATATTCTGTTTCTAAATCGCAGAGGAGGTAAGCTTTCAAGGGTGATGGTATTTTACATCATTAAGGAGCTTGTGCATAAAGCAAACATTAACAAAACCATTTCGCCACATACATTCAGGCACTCTTTTGCCACGCATCTGGTTGAAGGTGGTGCAGATCTCAGGGCAGTACAAGAGATGCTCGGGCATGAAAGCATCACCACCACTGAAATATATACACACCTAGACCGTAAATTTCTCAGAGAAACCCTTCACAGATTTCATCCAGGGTTTAAACAAGAAAAAACATCTTAATTTTATAAAAAAACAAAAAATGAGTGCTGGAACGATCAGGCTGTTAAGAAAAGTTGGAATTGCTGAGGGAATTTCTTTTCTGGTATTGCTGCTTATTGCTATGCCGTTGAAATATGCATACGGACTTCCACTGGCGGTAAAATACACCGGCTGGGTTCATGGGTTTTTGTTTGTTTTCTATGTTGGCCTGGCCTATTATGCAAAAGAGCAGTATGATTGGTCTTTCAAAAAATTCCTCCTCGCCTTTGCCTCTGCATGGTTCCCACTTGGAACATTCTTTTTTGATAGAAAATTGAGTATTGACGAAAAAAGAATCAGTCAAGGGTTACGTTAACATTCCATAATTTACACCTAAATATACCGCAATGAAAAAAACGATCTTAGTACTCTTAACCATTTCACTTTCATTTCAGACCTATGCGCAAAGTCTTAAAACACCATCTGCATCCACTACACAGACTGTAAAGCAAGAGTTTGGTCTGGGGAATATTGAACTCTCCTACTCTCGTCCAAATAAAAAAGGGCGCGATATTTTTGGCGGATTAGTTCCTTATGGAGCAATATGGCGTACAGGTGCTAACTATGCGACCACACTCACATTTAGCGAAGATGTAATCATTGGCGGAAAGTCCGTTCCAGCTGGGAAATATGGCCTCTTGACTATTCCTGGAGCTGCTGAATGGACTATAATCATTTCAAAACAAGTTGATGTGACATCACCTGCAGCGTACAAACAAGATATGGATGTAGTGAGAGTGAGTGTTCCTGTTGTAACCCTACCATTTTCAATTGAATCATTCATGATTCTTTTTGAGAGAGTCCAGGCAAATAACCTGGAGCTAATGATTGTTTGGGACAATACTTCAGTTAGTCTGCCTATTACCCAAGAGATAGATGCTAAAGTAATGAGTCAGATAGACGAGCTAATGACAAAGGACAGCAGACCTTACTATAATGCTGCTGTCTACTATATTGAAAACAACAAAGATCTGGCTAAAGCCTCAGCATGGCTAGACAAAGCTATTGAGCAGAATTCATCTGCATTTTGGATCTGGTATCAAAAAGCAAAGTGTCTGTCATTGCAAGGCAAAAAAGCTGAGGCAAAAGCTGCCTCCGCAAAATCAATAGAGCTTGCCAAAGCTGCTAAAAATGGCGACTACGTAACATTGAACGAAAAACTTCAGGCAAGCCTGAAGTAAGTGGAATAAATCATTATCCTCAAACAATACCTTCGGACTTCCGGAGGTATTGTTATTTATAGAGTATCTAACATGTAAGTCAGCCAAAGATCTTCGAATAACATACAATTGACTTTGCAATGTATACTTTCATTTTTTTGAAAATGAACCGAAGCAAATCCGCTATCCGTATCAGGAAGATTGATGATGTTTATATGTTCAGCAAAATCTACACCGCCCTTCCCCCAGCATTTGTAGACTGATTCCTTGATACTCCAACATAAAGTTGCATACTTCACATGCTCTTTAGGATCAAATCTGGAGAGAAGTGAACGTTCCTGCTCATTAAGAAATTTATGTTCTACTTTCAATACACGATCAGAGATGATCTCAAGATCAATACCCACAGGTGCTTTTTCAGAAACGATCGCTGCGGCATATCCTTTGGTATGCGATAGTGAAAAATGTTTGTCTTGCTCAGGCAACAAGGGCTTACCCGAATCATTGAATACAACGCTATCAAATGAAAAGCCAGGAGAAAGTGAATTCAGCAACATCCTGGAGGCCATTTGCTGAAGATGCATACCAGGATTCAACGCCGGAGATCTGTACGAGATGCGTTGACAAAAGAAATCAGCCGTTTCGGTGATCTGCCAGAGGCCCAATTTAACTCCCTCTCCTTCTTGCATGTGAATACAGGGCATACGGTGAAATTACAGCTTAAAATCAGGTAAATATCTCGTTGCTTGCCCTGTTTAAACATTGTTGAAAAAAAATACCCTCTTTGACAGAATCAATGACGAAATTTGATCCAGAAAAAAAGAGCAGTATGATCCTGTCAGATAAAAGAATTATTGAAGAAATGGAAAAGGGAACGATCAAGATCACCCCTTTTGACAAATCATGTCTTGGTAGCAATTCATATGATGTACACCTCGGCAAATGCCTGGCAACCTATAAAAATCACCTCCTTGATGCTAAGGAACATAACCAGATAGAATATTTTGATATCCCAGATGACGGATTTGTACTCTACCCACATATTTTTTATCTGGGTGTCACCTTAGAATACACAGAAACCCACGAACATGTCCCTTTCCTTGAAGGAAAATCATCAACGGGTCGACTCGGTATCGATATTCATGCAACTGCCGGAAAAGGTGATGTCGGATTTTGTGGAAACTGGACACTGGAGATCTCGGTAAAACAACCTGTAAAGATATATCATGGAATGCCTATTGGCCAGCTGATCTATTTCCCTGTTGAAGGAGATATTGAAGTGAAATACAATCAGAAGTCGAATGCCAAATACAGCGGACAACCAAATAAGCCCATCGAGAGCATGATGTGGAAGAATAAATTCTGAAAAAACAGCATACTATTTCTGCACAACACTTCGACAATCAAGCCCTCATAGCAATCACGCGATATCGATCGCGTTTCATACCTTTTGCCTTTTTATCCATGGCCCTATTTCATTTACCATTGTTTTTTAATAAACGGGTGAAATTCTATAAGCTGATGGGATGTGGGAAAAATGGAAGCTTTGATATTAATCCAGATCTTAATCAATGGGCAGTCATCATTTTTTTTAAACCCCCCGAATCAGAAAAATCAGTCCAAGACATACATACAGCAATTAACTTGCTTGGTGGCTTTATCAGCAGCTGGTGGAAATTATTTGCATCAAGCAAACATTTTTTTTTACTTGAACCCTATGCCGGACATGGAAGCTGGGATGGAAAAAGTTTTGTTCCTCAATCAAATACGAAAACTGTTGATCCAGCTGGACAAATCGGAGTACTGACGAGAGCAACAATAAGATTGAGTAGGCTTAAGGCTTTCTGGGGAGCTGTTCCAAATGCAGCACAAGGTCTTGACCAAAGCAAAGGTTTTATCTTCTCAGTGGGCATCGGAGAGATCCCATTTATCAAACAAGCTACTTTTAGTGTGTGGGCAACAGCTGAGGATATGAAAGACTATGCCTACAAGCGCATGGAACACCAGGAAGTGATAAGAAGGACCCGCAAAGAAAACTGGTACAGCGAGGAAATGTTCCTGAGATTCAAAGTACTTGACGAGTACAAAGACGTTATTGATATTCCTTAAAATTCGGAAACATACATCTACAATGAAGTTGCTCATAACAGGCGTCAATGGCATGGTTGGATCTGCACTTATAAACAGGCTGAAAGATTCATCCCACCAGATCCTTGCAACAGGAAGAGGTGTTTGCAGACTCCCGCATTCAGTGATCTCTGAACAGATGCAATATGTCACTGCAGATATCACATCTATAAATGAAGTATATCAGATGGTGCATGCGTTTTCACCCGATCTGATCATTCATGGAGCAGCGATGACACAGGTGGATGATTGCGAACTCAACAAAGCGTTAAGCTACAGCATCAACGTTGACGGCACTGGTCTCCTGATTGCAGCAGCTGAGCAAGTTCGATCCAGGTTTTGCTACCTATCCACGGATTTTGTATTCGACGGATACGATGGTCCTTACAAAGAAGAAGACATTACTTCTCCGATCAACTACTATGGTAAGACAAAAGAGCTGGCAGAGCAAATGGTTAGCACTAGTAAACTTTCATGGAGCATTGCAAGAACTGTGCTTCTCTATGGAAAGTCAGACCACATTAAACGTTCAAATTTCATCTATTGGGTAAAAGATAATCTGGAAGCAGGAAGAAAAATCAACGTGGTGAATGATCAATTAAGAACACCGACATATATTCCCGATTTCGTAGATGGCATTTTGAAGATCATGGAACTGGGTGCAGAAGGCATCTATCATATCTCCGGAGAGGATCAGATGTCGCCTTTCGAAATGGCCAATGCAGTCGCTGATCATCTGGGACTGGATAAATCACTCATCCATCCTGTGGATGCCTCTACATTTTCACAAATAGGCAAACGACCACTAAAAACAGGTTTTAGCATCGAGAAGTCAAAACGGGAAATAGGCTATTCCCCAACCAGCTTTAAAGAATCCCTTGCATTGATTTTTTAAGTTATCAGGCACAAGTAATAATGTGGGAAGCTTAATGCAGAACAAACCTGCTATCCGGTTGAAATTCGCTTAAAAAATCTTAATTTTGCCCGGTCTAACTACTTAATTTAGTGATGTACCAGGGAGTTACACATTAGTTCATACTGTATATCACACCAACACAAGAGATGCAAAAAAAAGTTACAAAAATAGGGGTAATGACCTCAGGAGGAGATTCCCCAGGAATGAACGCCTGTATAAGGGCTGTTGTAAGAACCGGACTTTACCATAATCTCGAAGTATATGGAATAGTCAGAGGTTATGCTGGGATGATTGATAATGATATCCAGAAGATGGATTCAAGGAGTGTGGCGAATATCATCCAACGTGGTGGCACGATCCTAAAAACAGCAAGATGTAAGGAGTTCATGACACCAGAAGGGCGTAAAAAGGCATACCAGAATCTCAAAAAACACGGAATCAATGGTTTGGTAGTGATCGGAGGCGATGGTTCTTTTAAAGGTGCTCAGATATTTTCAAATGAGTTTGATATTCCATGCATAGGAATTCCGGGTACGATCGACAAAGACATAGCAGGAACTGATTTCACCATTGGGTTTGATACTGCGGTGAATACTGCGATCGAAGCGATTGACAAGATCAGGGATACGGCGGATGCGCACGACAGGTTGTTCATCGTGGAAGTAATGGGTAGAGATGCTGGTTATATCGCCCTTCACAGTGGTATAGGTACAGGTGCAGAGCACATACTGATACCTGAGAGAAAGACTGATGTTGAAGAAGTTATCAAATCGCTTCAAGAAAAAGAAAGAAGAAAAAAATTGGTGAATATTGTTGTTGTTGCCGAAGGTGACGACTTTGGTGGCGGCACAGACCTTGCCAATCTGATCAAAGAAAGAATTCCGGCATTCGATATCAGGGTTGCCATTCTTGGACATATCCAGAGAGGTGGATCACCTTCGAATATGGATCGTCTGATTGCAAGTAGAATGGGCTATTCTGCAGTAGAATGCCTCTTGGAAGGTAAGCACAACGTAATGGTAGGAATTGTCAACAACAAGATGCATTTTACCCCGTTAGACAATGCCATAAAAGCGAAACAAAGAATTAGTGAAGAGTGGCTAAAGATCGTTAAGATACTGGCAAGTTAATTTTCAAAAACAGCAATAACCACGTGCTGTTTTTTTTATAAAAAATTCAATCCCTGATTATGAGCAGAAACGTAGGAAAATATTTTCATCAAGAGATGAACAATCACGCTGGACAAGAGCACATGAACCACAGAACCAAAATAGTAGCCACGGTAGGGCCTGCATGCGATACCTATGAAAAGCTATTGGAACTGGTCCGCGCCGGTGTCAATGTATTCAGACTTAACTTCTCCCATGGTGCACATGAAGACAAAAAAGCGATCATTGATCACATCAGAAAGATAAACGCAACCGAACCTTACAACATCGCAATACTAGGTGACCTTCAAGGTCCGAAATTAAGGGTGGGTGAAATTGAAAATAATGCATTGCCTGTGAATGAAGGAGATATCCTTACCCTTTCTAATGAAAAAGTAATTGGCACAAAAGAGAAGATCTATGTATCCTACCCCAATCTTGCAGGTGATGTGGTTATTGGTAATACCATCATGATCGATGACGGCAAAATCGAAGTGATAGTTGATCAGATCATGCCTAATGGTGATGTCAAAGTAAAGGTGAAGCTTGGAGGAATCATCTCCTCAAAAAAAGGACTGAATCTGCCTGATACAAAAATTTCCCTTCCGGCACTAACAGAAAAAGATCTAAACGACCTCGACTTTATCATGAAAGAGCAACTCGACTGGGTAGCACTTTCGTTTGTTCGCCGTGTTGAGGATATTGTTGGCATTAAGAAGATCCTGAGTGATAATAAAAGCAAAACAAAGGTGATCGCCAAGATTGAGATGCCGGAGGCGCTAGAAAACCTTCGTGAAATCATCCTTGAATCAGATGCGATCATGGTAGCAAGAGGTGATCTTGGCGTAGAGGTGCCTATTGAAAAAGTGCCACTGATCCAACGTCAGATCATCAGAAAATGCTTACACAGGGCTAAGCCTGTTATTGTTGCCACACAAATGATGGAGAGTATGATCGACAGGGTTAAGCCAAATAGAAGTGAGAGTACAGACGTTGCCAATGCTGTATTAGAAGGTGCTGATGCTGTAATGCTCAGTGGAGAGACTGCAACAGGTAAACACCCAGCATTGGTTGTAGAAACCATGAGGAAGATCATCATTGAAGCTGAACGTGCAGAGTACAGGTATAATAGAGAAGAAGACATCAAGCCACTTCCACAATCACCAACTTTCATTAGTGATGCTGTTTGCCTCACTGCTTGTAAGCTAGCAGAAAACACAAACGCCGACGCGCTGATCGGAATGACACAGTCCGGTTACACCGCATTCAAATTGAGCAGCTATCGTCCACAATCTCACCTCTATATATTCACCAAAGAAAGAAGTCTTGTAAACCAGCTTAGTTTAAGTTGGGGAGTAAGGGCCTTTTTCTATAATGAGGAAGTAGGACTCGATTCAATCATTGCAGATCAGATTGAAATTCTAAAGAAAAGAGGATTCGTAAGAAAAGATGAGGTCTGTGTAAACACCGGAAGTACTCCGGTTGAACTGCATCTTCCCACAAACACCATTAAAGTATCCTGCGTTCCTTAATGATTAGATAATCACGAAAGATTAAATTGCGCTGATGATCAACGGAAACGGATTAACCATATACACCGATGGCGCTGCTAGGGGAAATCCAGGAAGAGGTGGATATGGAGCAATCCTGATATGGAAGGGACAAAGCAAGGAGATCTCGCAAGGATATAAACACACAACCAACAACCGCATGGAGCTGATGTCTGTGATCGCAGCATTGGAATCCCTGTCAAGAACCGGCTTGAATATTGAAATTTATTCAGACAGCAAATATGTTGTTCAAGCCGTATCAGAAAAGTGGCTTGACAAATGGATAGCAACTGACTTTAAAGGCGGAAAAAAGAATAAAGATCTGTGGACCAGATACCATGAACTTGGAAAACTTCACAGCATAAAATTCATTTGGGTAAAAGGACATGCATCCAATCCATACAATCAGCGTTGTGATGAGCTCGCTACTGCGGCGGCAGATGGAAACAACCTGATTGAGGATATCGGATACGCTACAAATCCTTGATTTGCTCCAAGAATGACTTGATGGCATTGCGCTTTATGTCCGTAAGTGGATAAGAGATGTTTTTCTTGAAGTATACTGAGAGATCGTATTCAGGAAAATTGATTTGCTGAATAACTGCATCGATATGATTGACACCTAAACCATTTGCTTTGCTAAAACGTTCAACGAATTCTTCACTCAACTTATTGACAGAAACCCACACCGCGAAAACAAAAGGCATGCCTGTCATCGCCTTCCAAGCAGATCCAAGATCATAGTGATATGTTGACTTACCAATATACCTCAGGGCCCTATCACCAATGATCAAGCCGGCCGTACTACCAGAGATATCATCAAAATAATCATCACGCTCTGCAGCAATAAATGTCACCTCTTTATTCCAGTGCTGTTTAAACAACAACTTACAGAGCATAACAGAAGTACGTGATTGATAATCAAGTATGACGGTTTTAACCTCGTCTAAAGGAACCTGGCTGTATATGGCAACAGAGG
>JBKCFW010000094.1:0-20320 GCA_046303675.1 bacterium | reverse complement strand
TATCTTTGATATGAAAAGCATAAAAAAATATTATGAATTATACACTCAACCAATTGAACATTTTTTTAAAAATTGTCCAAACTAAAAGCATTACCAAAGCTTCTGAAGAACTTAATCTAACACAGCCTGCTGTCTCTATTCAACTCAGAAATTTTCAGGATCAATTTGATATTCCGCTCACTGAAATTGTGGGAAGAAAGATCTATATCACTGACTTTGGACAAGAAATTGCGGAAGCGGCAGACAATATACTAAGTCAGGTCCAGGCGATAGAAAGTAAAACGTTGTCCTTTAAAGGTCAGCTCACAGGAAAACTTAAAATATCTGTTGTTTCTACTGGTAAATATGTGATGCCATTTTTTCTTTCTGATTTCATAAAAAAACATCCGGGCGTAGATCTGGTCATGGACGTTACCAATAAAAATAAGGTTGTTGATAGTATGGAAAATAATGAGATTGATTTTGCCCTTGTGTCCATTTTACCAGCCTTTCTAAACATCGAAAAGCTTGATCTCATGCAAAACAAACTTTATCTGGTCGGACATGCTAAAAACATGATAAAAAAAGGGTTGGCAACAAAAGAAATATTCAAAGATCTGCCCTTGATCTTCAGGGAAAAAGGCTCCGGAACAAGACAAACAATGGAGGCATTCATAGAAACGAATAAAATTACCGTGGTAAAAAAAATGGAGCTAACCTCAAACGAAGCAGTCAAACAGGCTTTGTTGGCTGGGTTGGGTTATTCGATCATGCCTCTCATCGGAATAAGAAACGAATTGCACAACAACGAACTTCAGATAATCCCTGTAAAAGGGTTGCCCATCAAAACCAACTGGAGCCTTATCTGGATGAAAGGCAAAAAGCATTCACCAGTTTCATTATCTTTTCTCAATCATTTGAAAAACGAAAAATCACACATTGTTGAAAAACGATTTAGTTGGTACGAACAATATTGAACAATCATAAATATTGACTTGGTATTTTATGATTAGTTTTGCTTACTTGATCTCTGTCGTATTTATATACTGATCATTGCATTAAGATTCATTTGAAGGCAAGTATAATGAAAGAACTCGCTTCACTTTACAAGTATTTCTGGAAATATAAATGGCGCTTTTCACTTGGTGTTATATTTATAATACTTTCAAACTATTTTGGTATCCTCGCTCCTCAGGTAACAGGTTTTGTTGTCGATGAAGTTCAGATTGCGTTTAATCCTTCTGCTGTTTCTACAAAAAAAGTCTTTTTTGACCCTTTGGTCAATTGGTGGATAGACTATTTTAAGTCATTGCAACTTGATTTTTCAACCTTGGTTATGTTCTGTGGACTCATGTTACTGTCTATTGCTTTGCTCAGGGGTTTCTTCATGTTTTTGATGCGTCAGACGATCATTGTCATGAGCAGACACATTGAGTATGATCAAAAGAATGAGGTCTATGCTCATTATCAACAACTGGATCTTCAATTTTACAAACAACACAGTACCGGTGATCTGATGAGTCGGATGTCGGAAGATGTATCAAGGGTAAGAATGTTCACCGGACCTGCATTGATGTATCTGGTGAACCTGTCCACCTTGATCGCGATCAGTTTGTTTTACATGTTCAGAAAAGATCCACAGCTTGCTGCCTATGTTCTTTCGCCGTTACCATTTCTTGCAATAGGGATGTATTTCGTTAATGCATATATTAACAAAAAGAGTGAAAAGATCCAGGAGCAATTGAGTGAGATCACAACAATTGCTCAAGAATCCTATTCAGGGATTCGGGTGATCAAATCTTATAGCCAGGAGAAATCCTCATTAGGTTTTTTTGAAAATGAAAGTGAGGGATATAGAAAAAGTGCCATGGGATTGTCTATTGTTGAATCCATATATTTTCCTGCAATTGGTTTGCTTATAGGGTTAAGCACATTACTCACAATTTATATTGGCAGTATATATCAACTCGAACATCGAATATCTGCCGGAACCATTGCAGAGTTTGTTGTATATATCAATATGCTTACATTTCCCGTATCAGCTATTGGTTGGGTGGCAAGCAATACACAGCGGGCTGCTGCATCTCAAAAGCGACTGAACGAATTTTTGCAAACAAATCCAGTCATACAGGATGATCTTTTGTCAGCCAAAATCGATTCTATTGATGACATATCCTTTAATGCAGTTGATTTCATTTATCCACACACTGGAATCCATGCAGTTAAATCATTTAACCTTCACATTAAAAGAGGCCAGAAAGTTGCGCTCATTGGAAAAACAGGTTGTGGAAAGTCAACCATTGCACAATTATTATTGCGAATGTATGACCCTGCTTCAGGATCAATCTTGATCAATGGGGTAGACTTGAGGCGAATTACGCTTAACTCACTTCGTTCTTTGATCAGTTATGTCCCACAAGATGTTTTCCTGTTTAGTGATACGATCAAAAACAATATCAATTTTGGAAATGGGGATGACGATCTGAAGGCAGCACGTATTGCAGCTGAAAAAGCGGTTATCCTTCATGAAATTGAATCGTTGTCGGATGGCTTCAACACGTTGGTGGGTGAAAGGGGGGTGACTTTATCAGGTGGACAAAAACAACGAATATCCATTGCCAGGGCACTATCAAAGCGTAGTGACCTGCTCATTTTTGATGATTGTTTAAGTGCAGTTGATGCAAAAACGGAACATGCTATTGCCGAAATGCTGAATCAATTTTTGATCGACCGGACTGCTCTTGTGATTACACACAGAATATTTCCAGCATTCATATTTGACCAGATCATTGTTATGGATGATGGTCAAATCATCGAACATGGCACCCATCAAGAACTGATTCAACAGGGTGGATATTACGCCCGGCTGTTAAACTCACAAGCAGAAGATTCTACAAATATATGATATTCAATGTTTTACGTATCTTTTGATTCATATAATAAAAACTTCAACAAATTTTGACAATTCAAAAACAATCCTATCTTTATAAAGACCAAACTAATGTAATAACCAAAATTGTAGCTTGTGGCTTTCGACAACAATGAAAAAAGAATGGATAGCGTTTATAGTAAGCGCATCAGGGCAGGGAAGAGAAGGACTTATTTCTTCGATGTAAGAACAACACGTGGTAATGATTATTATTTAACCATCACCGAAAGTAGAAAAAGATTTAACGATGATGGATATGATCGTCACAAGATCTTTCTTTACAAAGAGGATTTTAATAAATTCATTAAGGCACTTGGTGAAGCAGTAGACCATGTAAAAACTGAGTTGATGCCAGATTTCGACTTTGATGCTTTCAACCATGAATATGATGAAGATGGTGGAGAAGGCAGCGAAGGTGGTTATAATGGAGGTTTTACTCAACCGGCAGCACCTGCTGAGTCATCAGAATCTTCAACCTCTTCAACTCCTTCAACCCCTTCAACCTCAGAAGGTGACAATGGTGCAGATGAGCAAGTTGACAAATGGTAAATAATGTTCTTTAAATATTTAAAAAGGGTGGAATTTTTCCACCCTTTTTAATTTAAACTTTTTTGAACGACTAATTTTAGGCTCTCATGATCTTATAGGCATTGATCAACCCATTGGTTGATGAATCATGATTGAGCACCTGATCTGCATGTTGTAATTCAGGCAATATTTTATTGGCCAATTGTTTTCCTAGCTCTACTCCCCACTGATCAAAGCTGTAAATATTCCATATTGCCCCTTGAACGAATATCTTATGTTCATATGCTGCAATGAGTTTTCCCAATTCAAAAGGTGTTATTTTTTTAACCAGGAAAGAATTCGTTGGCCTGTTACCCTCGAATTCCTTGAAGGGTGCCAAGTGTTGTCTTTCAGACTCTGATAAAGATGATAATTCTGCTTCTACCTCCGCTTTTGTCTTTCCATTCATCAACGCTTCCGTTTGGGCAAAGAAGTTGGAGAGCAGCTTCTCGTGATGATCTGAAAGTGGATTATGACTTATGGCCGGAGCGATAAAATCACAAGGGATAAGCAATGTTCCCTGATGTATAAGTTGGTAAAAAGCATGCTGGCCGTTTGTTCCGGGTTCGCCCCAAATCACAGGACCGGATGAATAGGTTAAACGTTTTCCATTCCTGTCTACACTTTTACCATTGCTTTCCATATTGCCTTGTTGGAAATATGCCGCGAACCTGTGCATGTATTGATCGTAGGGAAGGATTGCTTCAGATTGTGCACCAAAAAAATTTACATACCAGATTCCAAGCAATGCCATTTTTACCGGGATGTTTTGCTCAAATGATTGATGCCTGAAATGATTGTCCATTTCATGTGCACCCTTCAATAAAGACACAAAGTTTTCATAGCCTATTGTAATTGCAATGGAAAGACCGATCGCACTCCACAGGCTGTACCTGCCACCGACCCAGTCCCAGAATTCAAACATATTCTCTTTGGCAATACCGAATTGTACCACTGCCTTTTCATTCGTGGATAGCGCAACGAAGTGTTTTGCTACATGCGATTCATCTCCAGATCGTTCAATAAACCAACTCCTGGCTGTGTGGGCGTTGGTCATTGTTTCCTGTGTGGTGAACGTTTTGGAAGCGATCAAAAACAAGGTCTCATCAGCTGTTATTTTCTTGAGACATTCCGCTATGTGCGTTCCATCAACGTTTGAAACAAAATGGACCTGAATGCCATCAACCCAATATGGTTTCAGTGCTTCTGTGACCATCACCGGACCAAGATCACTTCCACCTATTCCAATATTTACGATGTGCCTGATCTTTTTATTTGTGTAACCTTTCCATTCACCGCTGTGAATTTTTTGGCAGATGTCTTTCATTTGAGAAAGGACCTTATTCACTTCAGGCATCACATCTTTTTCGTCTGTCACCATTGATGTTCCTGAAAAATTTCTTAATGCTGTATGAAGAACTGCACGATGTTCTGTATTGTTGATTTTATCTCCATGGAACATAGCGGAAATAGCATCACTGAGTTTACAATCTTTTGCCAGTTCATACAAAAGCGCCATGGTCTCCTCTGTGATGATATTTTTTGAATAATCAAACAACAGATCACCTTCATTTTGTGAGAATTTTTTGAATCGATCTTTGTCTGCTGAGAACAGTTCACGCATGTGAACCTTAAGCATCTCTTTGGAATGAATACTGAGCTTTTGCCAGCTTGTGGTAGTAGTTGGGTTTATTGCAGGGAATGACATAATTAAAAATGCGTTAATGTGTCTTGTAATTTGTCAATCATCTGAGCGCTTATATCCAGATGAGTAACCATTCTAAATCTGTTTGGAGAGAGTGAGAAAAACAATATCCCTTTTTCACTCATCTTTTTCATAAAGTCTTTAAGGTCAAAATCAGGTGAAACCTCTGCAATCACAATATTTGTTTGAACTTCAAGGATATCAGTTATGAATGCTTTACCCTTGAGCATAGTTTCTATGGCTTTCGCATGCGCATGGTCGATGCGGAGTCTGTCGATATTGTTCTCCAATGCAAAAATTCCTGCTGCGGCCAATGAACCGGCCTGACGCATACCGCCGCCCATCACTTTCCTGATCCTTCTTGCTTTTTTGATGAATTCAGTGTTGCCCAACAGCAAACTACCCACCGGCGCACCGAGTCCCTTACTCAGGCAAATGGATATGCTGTTAAATAATTTTCCGTAGGAAGCCGCGTCCTGGTCTTTGGCGATCAGGGCATTGAACAGCCTTGCTCCATCCAAATGATAGGCAAGTCCATACTGTCTGCAAACTGCTTCAATTTCAACGATATCTTCCCATTCATAACAGCTTCCACCGCCTTTATTTCCTGTGTTTTCAAGTACCACCAGCCTGGAAATGGCTTTATGAATATCATCGGGATTGTTGATGGACTCCCTCACCAATTTGGCGTTCAATCTTCCTCGATTGCCTTGAAGCAGTCTGACTGAAGCCCCGGAATTGAAGGAAATTCCCCCTCCTTCATACTGATAAACATGTGAAAGTTCATCGCAGATCACTTCGTCACCGGGTTGGGTATGGCATTTTATGCCAATTTGATTGGTCATGGTGCCGCTCGGACAAAAAATGGCTTTTTCCATGCCAAAAAGCCTGGCGGCCATCTCTTCAAGTTTGTTCATGGTGGGATCTTCGCCGTAGACATCGTCACCTACAGGTGCGGAAGCCATATGTTCCAGCATCTCTTTGGTAGGTTTTGTAACCGTATCTGACCGTAAATCGATTAACATTTTGTAAAAATAGTTTAACAAAGATTCAAAAAATGTATTTTTTCAACTATTCATGCACATTTTAGAAGGTTATAAGGCTTTAACCTCATTTTTTGAATATTTTACGATGATTTGTGAGAAATGAATTTTAATTTTGCAAATGAAATCCGCCCTTAAAATGATTTTTCCAATTTTGTAAAATCTTTTAATCGGTTCGATAAATACACAACAAGACTATGAGGCAGTTAAAGATAGCAACTCAGATCACAAACAGGGACTCTCAAGCGGTTGAAAAATACCTGCAGGAAATTTCTAAAATTTCAATGATCACCCCTGAAGAGGAAACAATTCTTGCACAACGTATTAAAATGAACGATCAGCGTTCATTGGATAAGTTGGTACAGGCGAATTTGCGTTTCGTGGTTTCTGTGGCTAAACAATATCAACACCAAGGTCTTTCGCTCAGTGATTTGATCAATGAGGGAAATCTTGGATTGATCAAAGCTGCTCAACGTTTTGATGAAACCAAAGGTTTTAAGTTCATCTCATATGCTGTTTGGTGGATTCGTCAGTCGATCCTTCAGGCATTGGCTGAGCAAGGTCGACTTGTTCGTCTTCCTCAAAATAAAATCGGAACATACAACAAGGCCAACAAAGCATACATGGCGTTCGAACAAGAGCATGAGCGTGAGCCATCAACAGAAGAACTTGCCGATATTTTGGAGATGAGTGAAACAGAGATCAATAACATTTTCCAAAGCAATACCCGTCATACATCATTGGATGCTCCTGTGCATGAGGCGGAAGATGTTGCCATGGGAGATCTGTTGGAAGGTGGTGATGATACAGATGACGATGTGATGAAAGATTCTTTAAGAGCAGAAATTCGTCGTGTACTGAAATCTTTAAGTCCACGCGAAGCCGAGATCGTAAATGCCTACTTCGGACTTGATGGAGAAAATGGCGTAACGATTGAACAGATCGGACAAAAATATGATCTCACCAAGGAGCGAATTCGCCAGATAAAAGAAAGAGCGATCAAACGTCTTCAAAAAGCCAGATACAGCAATGCGCTGAAAGCATATTTAGGTTAATAAGTCAGCCACTAGCCCTGCAACTATACTGCGGGGCTTTTTTTTGAACTGTTTTGTATCTCTGTTGTTTTACCTCTAACAAATGTCAACCAGTAACCCGTTCATCAACATTGGTTAGATACATTTCCAGGTATAAATTGCTGTCCATGATCTTGAAGCTGAGATATTTTGTTTGTGGTATTTTATTCTTTACAGCATCCTCATGTGAAAAAGACATTAATATAGAACTTGATCCAAGTCAACCCAAGGTGGTCATTGATGCTACCATAGAAAATGAGAGGAATCCGATTGTGTATCTTTCTAAGAGTCTGGATTATTTCACCAAAATCTCACCTGAAGCACTTTCTGATGCTTTCCTTCATGACGCTATTATCGTCGTAAGCGATGGGTCCAGTCAAATTCAATTGAAAGAGTATTCGGTCAAAGGCGAGCAAGGGGTGATGATATACTATTATACAGTCACAACACAGGACATCTCTTTTCTCGGAAAAATCAATAACACCTACACGATGACAATCGATGTAAATGGGGAGCGGTATGTTGCAACAACAAACATACCCGATACGACAAGAAGGATTGATTCGCTGTGGTGGCAGCCGGTGCCTTTCAGCAAGAAACCGGATGAAATGAATATTTTCATCAAAGCAACAGATCGCCCCGGCCTGGGAGATTATATCCGTTATTTTACAAAAGTGAATAGTCAGGCTTACTTACCAGGTTTTAATAGCGTGTATGACGATCAGATCATCGATGGAAGGACATATTCGATTGCCATTGATAAGGGTTTTGACAAAAATGAAGGCTTTAATGACAGTACAGCCTATTTCAAACGTGGTGATACAGTAATGATCAAATTGTGTAACATTGACAAACAGACCTATGATTTTTGGCGAACGTTTGAATTTAGTTATCAAAGTATAGGGAATCCGTTTTCAAGTCCAACTCGTATACTTTCTAATTTCAACAACGATGCACTCGGTTATTTCGGTGGTTATGCGGCTCAATACAGAAGAGTGATCATCCCCCGATAGCATGAGAAACATACTGATTTGCTAAGCTCAATTCAATGGAACATGATTCTCTATAAAGGAATAAAACCTTATTTTCGCAGACAGTAAATGATCATCATGAGTAACGCTTCAATCGTAAAACACAGTTGTCTTATTATAGGATCCGGCCCTGCAGGGTATACTGCAGCCATTTATGCTTCACGTGCGAACCTGAAACCTGTGTTGTACCAGGGTATTCAACCTGGAGGTCAATTGACCATCACCACAGAAGTCGAAAACTATCCGGGATATCCTGATGGTGTTCAAGGTCCAGAGATGATGGTTGATTTTGAAAAACAAGCGGCCCGCATGGGTGCGGATATTCGTTTCGGACTGGCAACCAAAGTTGATTTCTCCTCAAGGCCATTCAAGGTGTGGATCGATGAGGAAAAAGAAATTCATGCGGATACGGTGATCATAGCAACAGGAGCTGCGGCAAAATGGCTCGGACTGGAAAGCGAACAACGGTTAAATGGATATGGTGTAAGTGCTTGTGCTGTCTGTGATGGATTTTTCTTCAGAGGTAAGGAAGTCGCTATAGTAGGAGCGGGTGATACTGCAGCTGAGGAAGCACATTATCTGAGTAAATTATGTACTACCGTTCATATGTTTGTCCGTAGGGACCAAATGAGGGCCTCAAAAGTGATGCAAGACCGAGTGATCAATACTCCTAATATCAAAATGTACTGGAATACCGATACAGAAGAGATCATTGGTAATGGCAAAGTGGAGGCTGTGAAAATTAAAAACAACAAAACCGGAGCAACACAGGAAATTCCAATCTCAGGTTTTTTTGTTGCTATAGGTCACCAGCCCAATTCGGCTATTTTCAACGAATATATTGAAATGGATGAGGCAGGTTATATCAAGACCATTCCTGGTACATCCAAAACCAATATTGAAGGGGTCTTCGCTTGTGGTGATGTCCAGGATAAGAACTACCGTCAGGCGATCACAGCTGCTGGTAGTGGATGCATGGCTGCCATTGATGCCGAAAGATATCTAGCCGCTCAAGGGCATTGAGTTCACCAATTCATTGCTAAGAATAATAAAGCTCCAGACAGGTAACCGAGTAAAGCCCAAAAGCTTATTTTTTTCAAGTACCAGAAAAACTCGATATAGGTCAATCCCATCGCAGCAACACCTGCAGCAGAACCTATGATGAGTATGCTTCCTCCTGTGCCGGTGCAATATGCGATAAAATGCCAAAATGGGTGATCCTGTGGGAATTCAGCCATGCTATACATTCCTTGCGTTGCGGCAACCAATGGAACATTATCTATAATAGCTGAAAGTATACCAAGTACAATAACTATGATCTTCTGATTTCCGATCAGCTCAGTTAATTTATCTGAAACGATCTGTAAAGTGCCGGCGGATTGAAGTGCACTTACACTGACTAAAATTCCAAGGAAAAATAAAATACTGGGGGTATCTATTTTTCTGATCGCATAGTTGACAGATAAAATATCTTTGTCAATACTATCTTTTTTGCTGTGAATGATCTCTGTGATCAACCACATCACACCGAGTGAGAAAAGCATGCCCATGAAGGGAGGGAGACCTGTAAGGGTTTTGAATGCTGGAACGAATAATAATGAAAGCAGTCCTACAGCAAGTACTGTATTTCTCTCTCTCTGGTTTGAATGTTTGTTGCCTTCAATTTCTTTTTCGGGTCTTGTTGCATTTCCTTTTAAGGTAAAGCTTAACCCAACGAATGGTATAAGGACAGAAATGACACTCGGTAAAAAAACTTCTTTGATAATCTCTGTTGAGGTGATTTGTCCGCCTATCCACAACATTGTAGTTGTGACATCGCCAATAGGGGACCAAGCGCCACCGGCATTGGCTGCGATCACAGTCATGGCAGCAAAGATCAGCTTGTCCTTGTTGTCTTTGATGAGTTTACTGGTCAGAGAGATCAATACGATCGTTGTTGTCAGGTTGTCCAATATGGCGGAGAGGAAGAAAGCGAGGATCGATATGATCAAGAGCATCTTTCTTTTATCGGTTGTGGTGATGCTTGTTGAGATCACCTCAAATCCATCATGTGCATCGATCAGCTCAACAATCGTCATTGCCCCTAATAAGAAAAACAGGATGCCCGAAATTTCACCCATGTGTTCCAGCAGTTCATGATGAACCTGGTCGTGTGTTACTCCGCTAAACACATATATCGTCCAGCAAACCACACCGGTGATCAGAGCACTTGAAGCTTTATTTATGTTGATTTGATGTTCGAATGCAATGGCAAGATATCCAATGATAAAAACCAGTATCATCATCTTATTGAGCTTTGTTGTTCAAAAAAAGATCTTCCTTGTTTTTGGGCCTGATGGCATCTAACCAATTAAAATTTCTCAGTTGTTTCTTGTCTTCGGGTATTTGATTGAAAGGGTAGAGTGTTCCTGATACGCTATTGACCCATGTTACCCTTTTCAATTCTTTATTTATAAATTTCATGGCAATAACATCAGCCATGGCATAACTGACACCAATGTATGCACTATCGTTGTCTTGAAGGTAATATAAGCTCTCGCTATTGCCTTTGGTTCTTAGGTTATCAATCTCTCCGTTTACAAACAAACCATTCATACTGTTGCCCTTCAACTGGTTGAACATTCCTTCAGGTGTGCGATTGATGGAGAATGAATTCTCCTGAATCGTTACATGATCTGGTTTCTTGTTTTTTGTAAACAAGAAGATAGTGTCGCCCGAAAGCTGATTTTCTTGCGACCATATCACTGGTGCTCTAAAAAACCTGAACATGGAGTCTATGCCTGAATAAAACAGACTGTCACATTTTCCTTGAAGTGAATCTGAAAATATCCTCACATTATAGTTTGCCCTGAATAACCTTGTTGTATCTGAAGTTGTTGAGTCTGTCAAAAGTTGTCTTTTATCATACTCTGAGAATAACGTGTCAGCGGCTACAAATAAGGTGTCCGTATCCTGTTTGATCTTCATTACGGGCTGTTTATATGCCAGCACTGCTTTTGTCTGGTTGTTGAATACAGCATGACCTGATGCAATGGCAAGTCCTTGTGAAGTATCTGTATACACCACATTTCCACTGGCCTGTCCTTGGTTTGACTCTTTGATATAATCAATTATATCGGCGATAACCACTTGTGTGCTGTCTTGAATTGTTGGTCTTGCAGTGAAATTTGCTTTTCCTTGTTTCAGGTCATAATATCCTGCCCTGGTTTTGATGGTTGACTTATCATCCGTAATAACAGTTGGTGCAAGGAAAGTGGCTATTTCTGTATTGACGTTGTAAAGCAGTGTATCGGTTGTCATCCTGTATTCAGGATCAACCAATTTCACATTCGTTTTGAAATACACATCGCGTGAAATAGCCTCGTAAATACCTTCTTTACTGGTCAGTACAGATTCTCCATTAACAACTTTACCTCCATTCAAATAAGTGCCTACTCTTGTGTTCACATGGTAGGTTAGTGCCTCGGTAGTGAGAACTCCCTTGCCGTCGGTAAGTTTTACTTTTTTCTTCAATTCAGCGATTTTTGTATCTCCGATGTATTTCAAATACTGAGAGTATGTATGAACGCTGTCATCATCATTGATATGAATATTACCGAAGGCCTCAAATTGATTTGATGTTTGATTTTGAATCGCACTGTCACAATAAAACAGAGTCTTGTTTTGTCTCATCAGAACATTCCCAACCAACAGGTTCAATTCATCTGTTGAATCTTGTTTTATCCTTCTGTAGATATCAGCTTTGATGATCTGCACAAAACTGGTGGAGTCTGTCCCAGCAATTGTATTGACTATGGGCGTTTGGGCTTCAACGGAAGTAATTCCAAATAGGACAAGTTGGAGGAAAAGTGATATGACAAATCTTGACATGATTCTTATTTAGGCAGGGAATCGGCCAATGGTGCCATCAGTGGACCAGACTTGTCTTTTTTGCCAAAAACAGACACCTGTACATAACGCTTGGGGTGCATTCTGAAATCCTGAAGTAATATATTCAGGCTGTTTGCCGTGCTGTTTAAGTTTTTGTATAACTGATCATCTGCTGCAAGTTTTCCAAGAGTTCCATTTCCTTCTTTGATACCCGCAAGGATCTGATTCAGGCTGGATGTTGCAGCTTCGATAGATTGTATCGTTTTCGCAAGATCCGCTTCAGAGAGATTGCCAGTCACTTTAGCCAAATTATTTACGATCGATGTGATGGAGTCGTTATTGGCTTTTAGGTTACCTGTAAAATCGCTCATGTATTCTGCTGTTTTTGCAAGACTTCCTTTACCGGGTTGCAGCATCTTATTCAATTGATTCGTTGTCAATGCAAGCTCCTTTAACATTTTCCCTATGTTCTGCTTTGCATTCTCGTCAAATACATTACCGATTTTTTTTATGGTTGAATCCAAACTTAGCAATGTGCGATTCACATTATCAACTGTAGGGGATAAGGTCTCTTTCAAATCCTCCATTAATCCTTTGGTCGTCACGCCTTTTAGTGTGTCACCATTTTGCAGGTATGTTTTTGATTCACCCATGGAGATCACGATCGCCGTAGTTCCCAATGGAGTTGCTACGATCTTGCCATATGAATCTGTTGGGATATTGATCTCTCTTGTGAGGTGAAATGCGACGACTACTGTACTAAGGTCTGCATCTTTTTCTTCCATGGCTTCCACAGAGCCAACCCTGAGTCCATTTATTTTTATCGCATCTGCGATATTCAACCCCTCAACCTTTTGAAAGGTTACGAACATAGTGGCCTTTTTTTGGAATACGTTTTTACCCTTTAAAAAATTAAAACCCAGGATTAGCAGCGTAATCGATACTGCTGTTAATGCTCCAACCTTTGTTTCGTTTGATATGTTCATCTTCATTGTTTCGTTTTAAGGGTATCAATCTGAATTCGTGTCGCGGTTTCCAGGGTTAACTATTTAAAGTGAGTGGCTTCACTTTATTTTGCATCAACCAATTGTTTGTATTTCACAACTGCGTTTACAATTGCCTTGCTCATTTCAACCTGACCTGCTTCACTATTTAAATAGTCCTCTTCTTCTTTATTGGTAATAAACCCGGTTTCGATAAGCACCGCAGGCATATTCGTAGCTTGCAATACCCAAATCCCCATGTGATTTCTTTGTAAAACCCCTGCGCTGATTCTTCCGATATTTACAAATTCTTCTTCCACCAAGCTTGCTAATCTAACAGAATTCTTGAAGAATTTTTGTGACCAAAGGCGTGCTTTGATGACAGCCTCCGGACTATTCACGTCAGGGATGTCCATGACCTCTGCAGCAGATTCAAATCTTTCATCTTCAGCGATACCCTTGGCTTTCTCATCCACTCGATCAGCGGCCCAAACATACGATGAAGTCCCTTGTGCCGGATTAGGGATTGACCTGTAGATCGGTACTTTTTTGTAATATTTTTTCCGTTTGCTCCCTTTCCCCTTGTAATAAGCAACACTTTTATAACCGGTGACTTCTTTTCTTGGAGGTGCTGCGTTCACGTGGATACACACAAAGAGATCGCCGTTTTCTTTGTTGGCAATGTTGGCTTTTTCACGTGGACTATGATAAACATCGGTTGTCCTGGTCATCACGATCCTTGTCTCAGGCAATTCCTGTCGAAGCAGGTTATCTACCTTGGTAGCTAATTGAAGGGTGATCTCAGCCTCAGTAGAATAAGATCCACGAGCACCGGGATCAGAGCCGCCATGTCCGGCATCAACTATGATCGTTTTTATCCGGGAACTTTTTACAGTACCCTGTGCTTGGACGAGATCTGTTATGAAGGGTGTGAATAAAGTAAGAAGGCTGATTAATTTGATAGTTTTGGCCATATTTTTTCGCTGTTATCCTGGTGAAGAGAGCTATAATCTTCCCGAAATCTTACGATATAAAATGATTAATTTTGCTTGCCACGTATTATGCTGCAGCCCAAAAGCAAATTTAGTTTAAATTATCTTTTTTTCTTGATTTTGTGCTCAGGAGCGCTTCCCATTTTAACATTATCAAAGAATAAGGTTGGGTCTGACCACCCTTGGCACTTCTCAACTTATCATTACGATACCTCCAGACCTGAAAATCCCTCTGATACCACTAAACTGCCCCGGCAACCAGATACCTTAAAAAAACAAATAACAGTCGATAGTTTAGACCTAAAGGTGTCAAAAGACTCTCTCAGTTCTCCACTGGAACACAAGGCTGAAGATTCAATGGTCTTGGATATGGATACGAGGAAAATTTTCCTTTTTGGAAAAACAGAAGTCAAATATGAGGATGTCGTGCTGAATGCTCCCAAGATCGAATTTGATCAGCGTTCTCAGTATGTAACCGCTAAAATGGGCAAAGATTCCGCAGGTACAGTTATCGGGATGGCTAAATTGAAACAGGCTGAAACGGTTACTGTGAGTGATAGTCTGAATTTCAACCTCAAAACACAACGTGGACTGACATATAGTTCTTTCTTTCAACAAGATGAGTTTTTTAACTATGCCCAAAAAGTAAAGAAGATCAGTCCGGATATCTTCTATGCCTCCAAAGGAAGATTCACTACCTGCAACCTTGATACACCACACTTTGCCTTTAGTTTCAAAAAAGCAAAATTCATTAATAAGAAACTCGTAGTAACCGGACCTGTTCGTCCTGAATTTGAGGATGTCCCAGTGCCTATCTATTTGCCTTTCGGCATCTTCCCCATGAAAAGAGGGCGGCAATCGGGGATGATCCCACCTCAATTTACTGTATCAGAGGATTTTGGAGTTGGACTTGAAGGATTAGGTTATTACAGGGCCATCAATGACTACTTGGATGCTAAAGTGTGGTTTGATCTCTACTCATATGGTACCTGGCGTGCTAATTTTTCACCTACATACCGAAAGCGTTACAGGTACAACGGACGATTTAACATCAGTATACAGAATACAAAGTTTGCATTCAAGGGTGATCCGGATTATCGTAAAAACAACAGTTTTTTTGTGACCTGGTCTCATAGTATGGACAGCAAAGCTTTGCCCGGTGTTTCGTTCAGTGCCAATGTTAATGCGGGGTCGAGTAAATATCTTTCATTAGTTCCTAACGGGACTTTAGTGAATCCGGGATTTACCGGAAATGTCCAAGGAGGAGGCAATTACATGCAGCCGATGAACTTCACAAACCAATTGTCTTCATCCATCTCTTATCAAAAAAACTGGCAAGGAACCCCTTTTAACATGTCAGTCAACTTGAATCATAATCAAAATACCTCCAGAAGGATCGTAAACCTTAATTTACCCGACATCGCATTCATGATGAATACGATCTATCCTTTCCAACAAAAAGAATCTGTTGGACCATCAAAATGGTATGAAAAATTGGGTATTGCTTACAATGGTAATTACAAGGGGCAAGTTTCGTTCTATGATACTTCATTTCGTTTCAAGCAACTGATCGATACTTTCCAGTGGGGAGCCAGTCATGATATCCCAATAACACTTTCACTTCCTTCTTTAGGGCCGCTTCAGATAGCACCCAGTGTTTCTTTCAGAGAAAGGTGGTATGCGCAAAAATTCAATCGTAACTGGAATCCACAGACGAACAAATTAGATACTTCTATTGAACGGGGTTTTCATTCCGCTCGTGAGATGATGGTCGGACTTTCATTCAACACAGCAATATTTGGAAAATTTGAATCAAAGAAGAAAGATGCAAAAATACAAGCCATACGTCATGTCATGAGGCCACAGTTCGGCATCAATTACAAGCCAGATATGATGAAGCCTTATTATTACAGGCAGCAGGTGAACACAAGAGGGGATCAGGTGTTGATGTCGGTTTTTGATGGCGCAATTTTTTCTCCATTTTCTTCCGGGGAAAATGGAGGGATGAGTTTTGGCATCGACAATAACATTGAGATGAAAGCAAGGTCAAAAAAAGATACAGGTGAGGCGGCTATTAAAAAAGTCAAGCTCATCGATGGATTTGGCATAAATGGTTCATATAATTTTCTCGCAGACTCTTTCAAACTCTCCACCTTTAACCTCTATGCAAGGAGTAATCTTTTTGATAAGATCAATATCACAGCCAATGCCTTACTTGATCCGTATCAAAAAAATCCGATCAATGGTTATCGTATAAACAAATTTGCATGGGAAGGTGGTCGATTTAAACCTGGTTCGATCGTCAACGGAAATATTAATATCTCCACCAGTTTGCAAAGTAAAAAGAAGGATGATAAAAAGGAAAAGCAAAAAACTGAGGAAGACGAAGAATTTGATAACATTACGAACGATCAGATGCAGCAGCAGCTTGATTACATCCGAAGAAATCCGGCAGAGTTTACGGACTTCAGTATACCCTGGACACTTAACTTTTCTTATTCTTTAAGCTTTTCAAGATTGTTGCAAAGGGATTATACCTACAAAACAGAGGTAACATCCAGTTTTAATTTCAATGGGGATTTTAGTATGACAAAAAAATGGAAGATCGGTGCAAATGGTTTTTTTGACATTAAAACAATGCGACTTCAGTCATTAACAACTTACATTACACGTGACCTGCACTGCTGGCAGATGTCGATCAATGTCACGCCGATCGGAATCTACCGTTTCTTCAATTTTACAATAAGTCCGAAATCCGGATTGCTGCGTGATTTAAAGATTAACCGAACAAGATATTTTTATTCTCAATAACGTGATGTATTCACGATCTACAACGATCTTTTTTATGAAATTGAGTTACATTTTTAACTGGACTTGGTAAGTTCATTTTTCATGACCTCAAAAACATGCTCTTTCATCTCAGTATAATTAGCAAAACCTAAAGGGGAAATAGGCCCCAAAAATTTTAGTTCCATCTTTCCTGGCCAGAAATAAAATGTTTTGTCATGTGGTAAGATGTTTTTAGATCCTGTAATGATTGCGGGTATGATCGATTTTCCTGTGTCAAATGCCAATCTGAAAGCCCCGTCATGGAAGGATTTCAGTGGTTTGTTTGTTTTGTTTCTAGTCCCTTCGGGATAAATACACATGTGCATGCCTTCTGCGAGCACCTCTTTCATCTTGATGTAACTGTCTTTTTTGCTTGCATCATTGTTGCGGTCGATCAGAATAGAACCTCTTTTATAGATGAGTCCAAATAGGGGAATCCTGGACAATTCGATCTTAGCTATTGTTTTATTCGCACCGGGTATACCCGGACTGGAAAGCAATATATCAACAAGTGAATTGTGGTTGCAGGCCACTATGTATTGCTCACCTTTTTTAAAATGCTCTCGGCCTCTGATTTTTGTCCTGATGCAAGTAAGCGGAAAGAAAATGCCCATCCACATTCTACACAGATAAATAAATACTTCAGTTCGCTTTGGCTCTTTTATGAATTGAACTGCCCACATGGGGGGTATGAAAAGCAGCATTGATCCGATAAATATGATACCGCTGTAGATGGTAAAAAGTGCGCCAAGAATATTTTTTATTTTATCGTTCTTCTTCATTGATCATCCAATTGATCGGTTCTTTGCCGTGTTGAACCAAATATTCGTTTGTTTTTGAGAAATGTCTACATCCAAAAAAACCTTTATCAGCGGAAAAGGGAGATGGATGTGCTGCTTTTAGAACCAGATGCTTTTTTTGATCAATAAATTCACCTTTTTGTTTTGCAAAATTACCCCATAGAATAAATACCAGTTGCTCTTTTTGGTCATTCAGTTTCCTGATCACAGCATCAGTAAATCGCTGCCAACCTATTCCGGAATGACTATTCGGCTGATTTTCCCTGACAGTAAGGGCAGCATTTAGGAGTAATACACCCTGAAGTGCCCAGGAAGTGAGGTCGCCAAATTTTTTGGGCATTTTTACACCTGTATCACTCTCAATTTCTTTGAAAATATTTTTTAAGGATGGTGGTAGGGGCGTCGGGGGAGTAACTGAAAAACTCAGTCCATGTGCCTGACCTTGCCCGTGGTAAGGGTCTTGTCCGAGGATCACCACCTTCACCTTGTCAAAATCAGTCAGGTTAAAAGCATTGAATATATGCTGTCCAGCTGGATATATCTTCTGTTTACTCAGCTTTTCATTTTTAAGCAATTCAACCAGATCCTTGAAATAGGGTTGTTCAAATTCCTCTTTTAAAGCCAGTTTCCACCCCGGGGCAATATTTACTTCCATTCTTTTCTGGTTGACTACTTGGCTGCAAGCTAAAAAAAATTATCTTTGCAACCGATTTTCTATTCAGGGTCTCGTAGCTCAGCTGGATAGAGCGGCAGCCTTCTAAGCTGTAGGTCATTGGTTCGAATCCAATCGAGATCACTTCTTTAACACGGCAATCAATACCGGAGTACATTTGATGAGTTTCAAACTTTTCGAGTTGCCCCATTGGTTGCCGTTTAATTTTACATCATTTCTGAAAGTTTGACCAGCATTTTCAGATAAATTTCTCTTTATTTATTTCCAGTCTTCATCAGTCTTCAGACGTTCAAGTTATTTTATGATCTTATTTGGTTAAATTAGATCATCATTGAAATTGCATTAACCACATCTATTAAGAACAGATCATTATGAAGTATATTTTTCTCATTTTAATCCTGTCACTCAACCTGATCACTCAAGCTCATGATAATCAAACCGCTGAACAATGGCAAGTTTTTGAAACTTCTTTTGAATCATCAAAAGACTATAAGAATCCTTTTGTTGATGTTCAAGTGGATGTGTTATTTGAAAAGGATGCAAAACAATGGAAGGTTCCTGCTTTCTGGGATGGTGGTATGGTTTGGAGAGTTCGTTTTGCAGCTCCAGAAACGGGTGAGTATACATACAAGGTGATATCAACTGATAAGTCCAACGCAGGACTTAATAGTAAAAAACTCCGATTGAATGTCACTTCTTATACAGGTAAGAACGAATTGTATAAGCATGGAATGATCTTAGTTGGAAAGGATAAGCGTCATTTTGCCCATGCTGATGGCAAGCCTTTTTTCTGGTTGGGTGACACCTGGTGGAAAAACCTTTGTAAGCGAATGACCTGGGAAGGTTTTCAGGAATTGGCAAGCGATAGAAAACAAAAGGGTTTTTCGGTGATACAAATTGTGGCCGGACCATATCCTGATGAGAATCCTTTTGAGGAGATGTGGAAAAATGAGGGAGGTTTCATGTACGAGAATCCTGAATTCACCAAGTTGAATCCTACATATTGGAAATATGCAGATCGGCGATTGCAACATCTGGTTGATAAGGAATTAGTGCCGGCAATCGTGGGTGCATGGGGCAGGGCTGATTGCGATGCGATGAAGCATGTTGGAGTAGACGGACTAAAGCGTCACTGGCGTTATCTAATAGCTCGTTATGGTGCGTATCCGGTCATGTGGATACTGGCAGGTGAATTGGGTGATGATAGTAAATGGGGTATAGGTTCATGGGGTGAAGTGGGTAGATATGTGCGTGAGATTGATCCTTATCAACATCCGATATCTACACATACTTTTAATGGTCGAAAAGCCGATACAGAAAAAGACCTGATCGTATCCTATGATATGGTGGGTGGAAGCCACAGTCAGGATGTTGCCACCACCACTGCTATTAATATTCTTACATCTGCATACAAAACAAACCCGCCAATGCCTGTGCTGGTTGGTGAAACCTGCTACGAAGGTCATATGCAGCAGGGCTTTGAATACGTACAACGTCATATTTTCTGGATGAATATGTTAAGCGGAGCTGCAGGTCATACTTACGGGGCGGCTGGAATCTGGCATGCCAGTGTGGAAGGTGATCCCGGCTGTGCATCTGGTGCGTTTGGTGGACGAAAAGTGTATGATTGGACCACCTGGCGAGAGGGCATGAATTTTAATGGTGCTATTCAAATTGGAAGAGGAAAAAAATTATTGGAGGAGTATGCATGGGACAAATTTGAACCACATCCTGAATGGGCCGAAAAGGGGAGTTTTGCTGCAGGAATTCCAGGTGAAGTAAGATTCATTTATCAGCCAAGACGAAACATTTACAATTGGAAGGGTAGTGTGGTAAGAGATGTTGA
>JBKCFW010000093.1:0-3921 GCA_046303675.1 bacterium | reverse complement strand
TTATCTCGCTGAAATCGCAAGAATAGTAGATGTTGATACTGTCCTCTCATGGGCGCATTACAACTTATTGGCCGATGGTATTAATGACGAACTTGTTCCATTATCAAAAGAGAAAGGATTTGGACTAATGAATGCTGCACCCCTTATGCAAAGAATATTGTCGGACGCACCACTTCCTGAATGGCACAATGCACCAGCACAAGTAAAAGCCACACAGCCTTTACTGCTGGAACTTTGTAAAAAATATGGTGTGAGGTTGAGTGATGTTGCCATCAGGTATGCACTGGACCATCAGGATATTGCCAGCACGATCGTTGGAATGTGGGAAATGAAGAATGTCAAACAAAATATTGAAGCTGTTGATTTCAAGATACCTGACGGATTACTTGACGAGATAGAAGCAGTGGTAAAGCCTGTCAAAAACAATATGTGGTTTGAAGGAAAGCCAGAAAATAACATCAAAAAGAAATCAGAAAGATGAAAGCATTGTTTCTTACAGCAATAGGAAAAACAGAAGTGCGGGAAGTCGAAAAACCTGTACCTGGACCGGATGAAGTACTTGTCCGTATTGGCAAGGTTGGCTTTTGCGGAGGCGACCTCAATGGCTTTAAAGGATTATTTGAGCTACAAGAATATCCGAACATACTTGGACATGAAGTCGGAGGAACTGTAGAAGAAGTCGGCGCAAATGTTCCCACTCAAATTAGAACAGGTAAGAATGTAACGCTCTATCCATACCTGAATTGTGGCAAGTGCATCTCGTGCAGAAAAGGAAGAAGGAATGCTTGTCAGGACAACAAAACAATGGGCGTTCGACGTCCAGGTGCGATGACAAGATATATAACCACCCACTGGGAGAACCTATACAGCTCCGATAAATTAAGTCTAAGTGAATTGGCACTGGTTGAACCACTTACGGTTGGGTTTCATGCAGCTGCAAGAGGACGTGTTAGCAAGCAGGATCGCGTTGCGGTTATCGGATGTGGTATTGTTGGAATGGGTGCACTTGCCTCAGCTGTGAACAGAGGTGCAGAAGTTATCGCCATTGATGTGGATGATTCAAAAATGGAGATCGCAAAAAAAATCGGTGCAGCACATACTATTAACAGCAGTAAAGTAGACCTACATGAGGCACTCAGCAAGATCACGAACGGCGATGGCCCTGATGTAATTATTGAAGCTGTAGGAAGTCCGTATACCTATAAATCCGCAGTAGAGGAAGTCGCCTACACCGGACGAGTAGTATGCATTGGATATGCAAAATCCCCTGTTGAATTCAATACAGGAATTTTTGTAAGAAAAGAGATCGAGATCCTCGGATCGAGAAATTGCACCGATGAATTTCCAGAAGTAATTCGTTATCTCGAAGAAGGAAAATTTCCTGTCAAGGATGTGATCAGCAAAGTTGTTTCCATCGATGAAGCAGGAAAAGCCCTGGCCGATTGGGCTGAAAATCCGAAAGGCATAACAAAGATCATGGTTGACCTTGAACAATAACTAATTATGATAAGATCCTGTGTTACGATCGCACTTGTACCTCAAATAAAAACAGGTCCATGGATATACTGGGACGACCTGGAAGTCAGTGTTAAAAAAGCATCCTCACTTGGCTTTGATGCGATTGAGCTTTTTACGCCATCTGCAGACGCGATAAAGCCTGATGTATTAAAGGAATTGTTAGATAAAAACAATCTCAGTCTTGCAGCAGTGGGCACTGGTGCAGGGAAAGTAATAAATGGTTTAACCATCACCGATCAAAACCCAGAAGTGCGGAAAAAAGGTATCGCCTTCATTAAAGAAATGATCGTTTTCGGAGCCCAGTTTGGTGCTCCTGCGATCATCGGGTCAATGCAGGGAAATGTTGCTCCAGGTATAGATCGAAATACAACCATTGAATTATTGAGCGATGCGTTAAACGAGTTAGGCACATATGCTGAAGAGCAAGGAACTTTTCTGATCTATGAACCGTTGAATCGATATGAAACAAATATTACCAATACAATAGAAGCAGGAGCAGCACTGTTAGATAACCTTCAAACAAACAATGTAAAATTGCTCGCCGATCTGTTTCACATGAATATTGAAGAAGCTAATATGGATGAAACCATTGGTAATTACATCCATTATATTGGCCATGTTCATTTTGCAGACAGCAATAGAAGACCGATCGGGTTTGGACATACAGAGATGAAGAGTATTGCCGAAACATTGATCCAAAAGAATTACAATGGCTATATTTCTGCCGAAGCCTTTCCTTGGCCTAACTCGGATGCTGCAGCAGAACAGACCATTAAATCATTCAATAGATATTTTAGAAAATAAATTTATCAACCCAAAACATACACCTATGCAACGATTTTGTCTGGCACTTGACCTCATTGATGATCCTGAACTGATCAAAGAATATGAACACTACCATGCACCTGGTAGCGCCTGGCCTGAAGTGACACAACACGATATTGACGCCGGCGTATTGAATATTGAAATTTTCAGAACAGGAAATAGGATGTTCATGATCTTGGAAACAAATGATGAATTCACTTTTGAAAAGAAAGGTGCATTTGATGCCACCAATCCCAAAATTGCAGAATGGGAAAAACTCATGTGGAAATTCCAGCAACCATTGCCTTGGGCGAAACCCGGACAAAAATGGATCTTAATGGATAGAATTTTTAAATCTTAAACCGTTTCTATTTTCAAAATAAAAAATGTTCTGATCAGCAAAGCCAGGTTTCACCTGGCTTTCTTTATAATAAGAGCTAAAAAAATTTGAATTCATGTTGTACAGGTGATTTTTGTCACCTTTTTTTATTTGATAAGTCAGCAAATTTGTTTTGAGAAACATGCCTGTTAACCCAAAAACAATAAGATGAAAATCGAACAAATTTACACCGGATGTCTGGCGCAAGGAGCTTATTACATTGAGAGCGAAGGTGAAGCAGCCGTTATCGATCCGCTTCGTGAGGTTGAGCCCTACATCAAAAAAGCAACAGCGAATCATGCCAGAATAAAATACGTATTGGAGACGCATTTTCATGCAGACTTTGTCTCTGGTCATATTGATCTGGCGAACAAGACAGGTGCTGAAATTGTGTATGGACCGAATGCAGCACCCTCCTTCCCTATTCATGCTGCAAAAGATGGAGAAATACTTTCACTTGGTAACATAAAAATCAAGGTTTTGCATACACCTGGTCATACCATGGAGAGCACCTGTTACCTGTTGATCGATGAGGAAGGAAAAGAAACTGCACTGTTCAGTGGTGACACGTTGTTCATTGGTGATGTTGGCAGACCCGACCTTGCACAGAAAGTAAAAGCTGAACTAACAGAGGATATTCTTGCAGGCCACTTGTATGACTCACTAAGAAATAAGATCATGCCACTATCAGATGATATTATTGTTTACCCTGCCCATGGTGCAGGATCAGCATGTGGTAAAAAAATGAGTGAAGAGAAATCTGACACGCTGGGTCATCAAAAGAAAACAAACTATGCATTGAATCCTAAACTCTCAAGAGAAAAATTTAAAGCACTTGTACTGGAAGGACTCGTTCCTCCGCCAGGATATTTTCCGCTGAACGTCTTGATGAATATTCAGGGATACGATAGCATCGACAAGGTACTTGAAAGAGGACATCATGCGTTGAGTCCGGATGCTTTTGAAGCCGCTGCAAACGAAACCAGCGCATTGATCCTTGATACAAGACATGCACAGGATTTCGCAAAAGGATTCATACCTAATTCAATTAATATCGGCATCGATGGAAACTTCGCACCGTGGGTAGGAACCATGATCCCTGACATAAAGCAGGAGATACTGCTGGTTACGGATGAAGGAAGAGAAGAAGAGGCCGTTATTCGTTTGGCAAGAGTAGGCTATGACTTTACCATCGGATATTTAAAAGGAGGATTCAAGGC
>JBKCFW010000092.1:0-12018 GCA_046303675.1 bacterium | reverse complement strand
GTTCCAGTACAACCAGCGTCTTCCACTGAATCTGGAATACCATCACCATCACTATCCGCGTCTAAGTAATCTGGTGTGCCATCGCCGTCCGTGTCAACTGGTGTTGCGCCGTTTGGTCCTTTCTCGATCGTATCTGGAATACCGTCACCATCTGAATCAACATCCAAATAGTTTGGTGTACCATCACCATCCGTATCTGTTGGAGTACATGGTGCAGTTCCAGTACAACCAGCGTCTTCCACTGAATCTGGAATACCATCACCGTCACTGTCTGCGTCTAAGTAATCTGGTGTGCCGTCGCCGTCCGTGTCAACTGGTGTTGCTCCGTTTGGTCCTTTCTCGATCGTATCTGGAATACCATCACCATCTGAATCTACATCCAAATAGTTTGGTGTGCCATCACCATCTGTATCTGTTGGAGTACATGGAGCAGTTCCAGTACAACCAGCGTCTTCCACTGAATCTGGAATACCGTCGCCGTCACTGTCTGCGTCTAAGTAATCTGGTGTGCCGTCGCCGTCTGTGTCAACTGGTGTTGCTCCGTTTGGTCCTTTCTCGATGCTATCCGGTATGCCATCCCCATCACTATCCAAGTCGCGGTAATCTGGTGTACCGTCGCCGTCTGTATCAATAGGATTGTTTGGATTTGGTCCTGCTTCTACTGAGTCTGGAATGCCATCACCGTCCGAGTCAATCTCTTCAAAATCAGGAATGCCATCACCATCCGTATCGTTTATACCTTCTGTGTTATTTGTTAATCCATCTCCGTCACAATCAGCTGCTTGCCATAATAAATTTGTAATATCAGGTGTAGAAACAATTGCGTAAATACAAGGGTCTAGTGGGTTTGTATCCGTACCATTTGGCGTACCATCTCCATCACAATCAGCTGCTAACCATGCAGCGGTTGCATCAGCTATTACTTGGTTTGCAGGATCGTAATCACATGGATCATTTGGATCTGTTCCATCAGCTATTTCATCAACATCACTTACCCCATCACCATCTGTATCCGCTGGTGCTACTGTAATTGTTACTGTTGCAGTTGCACAAACACTAGCTTGACATACTTGGTAAATAACAGTAACTGTTGTTCCTACTTCGCCTGCAGCAGGTGTATAAGTCATTGTTCCAGTTATTGGATCAAAGACAACCGTACCTGTTGCTGTACCTCCTGTTTGTGTAATTGTATTGCCATCATTTGGTAAGAAATCATCATTACCTAAGATATTAATTGTTGTTGCACTTCCTGGTGAAGCATTTGCCGTGTCATTTGTTGCTGTTGGCGTTGTAGGATGAGGATCTGTATTATCTGGATTTCCATCACCATCTGAATCAGGGTTTAATGGATTTGTTCCATCTGTAATCTCTTCTCCATTAGTTAGACCATCATTATCACAATCCAATGCACTCCAAATAGTGTTTGAAGCACTTGGTGCTGTGGTGTAGGAACAAGGATCGTTCGGATTTGTACCGTTGGTGTTTTCTGTACCATTTGTTTCGCCATCGTTATCACAATCTGCGGCTGCCCATATTGCATTGGTAGTTACCGGTGTTCCTGAACCGCCTACACAAGGGTTATTGGGTTCAGCATCTGTTCCATTTGGTGTACCATCTCCATCACAATCTGCTGCTGCCCATATTGCATTAGTCGTTACCGGAGTAGCTCCTACTGTGTGGATACATGGATTAAGTGGAGCCGCATCTGTTCCATTTGGTGTTCCATCGCCATCACAATCTAACGCCGACCATATTGTATAAGCTGGACTTGTTGCAAGTGGTGCAGTTGTGTATGAACATGGATCATTTGGATCTGTTCCTGCTGTATTTTCAACACCATTCGTTTCGCCGTCGTTATCACAATCTGCTGCTGCCCAAATCGCATTTGCTGGATTTGGTATTGCATTTGCTAAATGTACACATGGGTCTAACGGTGCTGTATCCGTTCCATTTGGCGTACCGTCTCCATCACAATCTGCATTCATCCAAGCTGTACTTGGAGTAAGTTCTTGATTGTCTAAATCAAAAGCACATGGGTCTGTTGGATCTGTACCGTCAAGAATTTCTTGGAAATCCATCACACCATCACCATCCGTATCAACTGATGTTACCGATAGTGTAACTGTTCCTGTATCTGTTCCTCCATTACCATCACTTACTGTATATGTTGTAACAGGAACTGGTCCATAATAATTGGTTTCCGGAGTAAAGGTGTACGTTCCGTCTGCATTGACAACTAAAGTTCCAACACCTGGTATTATAGCTGTTTGACCAGCTGTAAATGTTCCAGAAATACCTGCAATAGTAAATTGCGTTACTGTTAAAACATTTCCATCAACATCGGTATCGTTTGTCAATACACTTCCTGTTAATACAGTGTTTTGTGGTGTTGAAGCTGTCTCATCCGTTGCAACTGGCGCATCATTTACGGCTGCAACTACAATACTTAATGAACCATCAACTGCATTTGTTCCGTCAGAAACGGTATAACCAATTACTGGAACAATACCATTATAATTTGTCGCTGGTGTAAACGTAAACGTTCCATCTGCATTTACTACTATAGTTCCAACTCCTAGAATACTTGCCGTTTGACCAGCTGTATAGGTTTGTCCTCCTACTGTAAATTGCGTTACGGTTAATGTGTTGCCTTCTGAATCAGTATCATTTGTTAATACATTGCCCGTTAGTGGTGTATCTTCCGGAGTGGTTTCTGATTCACTCTTCACTACAGGCGCATCATTTACAGCTGTAATTGCAATTGTTAAAGTGCCAGTGTCTATTTCGCCATTGCCATCTGTTGTAGTGTAGGTAACTACTGGAACGGTTCCTGAATAATTTGCAGCTGGCGTAAATATATACGTTCCGTCTGCGTTGACAATCATTGTTCCGACGTTTGGAATGTTTACGATTGCTCCTGGTGCATATGTGACGCCGTCTATTGTAAATTGTGTTAAAGTCAACGTATTCCCCTCTGGATCTGTATCATTTGTCAATACACTTCCTGTTGCTACAGTACCTTCCAATATGGTTTGCGTGTCGTCAACAGCCGTTGGTGCATCATTTACAGCTGTAATCGTAATTGCTAAATCTGCTGTATCCGTTCCGCCATTACCATCACTTACGGTGTAGGTAATTGCTGGAACCGTTCCATTATAATTGGCATCTGGGGTAAACGTAAACGTTCCATCTGCGTTGACCACAATCGTTCCAACATTAGGAATCGTTGCGGTTTGACCCGCTGTAAAGGTTCCACTAACTCCCGCAATTGTAAACTGCGTTACCGTTAGCGTGTTGCCTTCTGCATCGCTGTCATTTATTAAGACACTGCCCGTAATTGGTGTGTCTTCAGGCGAAGATACATTATCATTCACTGCAAGCGGTGCGTCATTGACTGCTGCAACTGTTATCGATAATGTTTCCGTATCTGTCCCGCCATTACCATCGCTTACTGTATAAGTAATTGCAGGGACTGTTCCGTTCCAATTTGCGTTTGACGTGAACGTATAAGTACCATCGCTGTTTACAACGATTGTTCCCACTCCAGGAATGGTTGCCGTTGTACCAGCAGGATAGGTATAAGTTGTTCCATTAACAGTAAATGAAATTTCTGTAACAGCTAATGTATTTCCTTCTGCATCTGTGTCGTTTGTTAAGACATTTCCAGTTGCTGGTGTGTCTTCATTTACCATTGCAGTATCCGGAGCAGCAGTCGGTGCGTCATTTACTGCAGTAACAGTCAATCCTAAATCCGCAGTTTCTGTTCCGCCATTACCATCACTTACTGTGTAAGTAATTACTGGAACTGTTCCGTTGTAATTAGCAACTGGCGTAAATGTAAATGTTCCATCTGCGTTCACAACAATCGTTCCAACATTAGGAATCGTTGCTGTTTGTCCTGCGGTAAATGTTCCCGAAACGCCTGCAATTGTAAATTGAGTAATGGTTAATGCATTTCCGTCTGGATCACTATCATTTGAAATTACGTTGCCCGTAATTGGTGTGTCTTCTGGCGAAGAGACATTGTCATTCACTGCAAGCGGTGCGTCATTGACTGCTGTTACTGTAATTGCTAGCGCTCCAGCATCTGAACCTCCTTGACCATCAGTAACTGTATAGTTAATTGTTGGAGCCGTACCGTTGTATCCTGAAACAGGCGTAAATGTATAGCTTCCATTTGCGTTCACTATAATTGTTCCAACTTCTGGAATTGATACTGTTGTTCCTGCAGAATAGGTAACACCATTAATTTCAAATTGTGAAACTGATAAGGCATTTCCATCTGCATCTGTATCGTTGGTTAAGACATTTCCAGTTGCTGGTGTGTCTTCATTTGCCGAAACTGTATCATCTATAGCGACTGGCGCATCATTTACAGGAGAAACTGTTATCCCAAGATTTGCATTATCTGATCCACCATAACTGTCCTGTGCTGTATATGAAATTAAAGGCACTGCTCCATTGTAATTAGCAACTGGTGTAAACGTGTACGAACCATCTGAATTAATTACAATTGTTCCTACTCCTGGAATCGTTGCCGTTTGACCCGCTGTAAATGTCCCTGTTACTCCTGCAATTGTAAATTGCGTTACTGTAATAGGACTCCCTTCTGGATCTGTATCGTTTGTTAAGACGTTTCCAGTAATTGGCGTATCTTCTGGTGTTACTTTATTGTCATCATTCACTGCAATAACTGAATCGTTTACTGCTGTTACAGTTATGACTAATGCTCCTGTATCAACACCACCTTCTCCATCACTTACTGTGTAAGTTATCACTGGAACCGTTCCGTTCCAATTGGCATTTGGTGTAAACGTGTAAGTTCCATTTGTGTTTACAATAATCAGACCTACATTAGGAATAGTTACCGTTGTTCCAGCTGGATACGTGTAGGTTGTTCCTCCAATTGTAAATGAAATTTCTGTTACCACTAAATTTGCTAATGGCGTGTCTGTATCTGTATCGTTTGTCAAGATATTTCCTGTTGCAGGATTATCTTCATTGATCGTATTTGTATCGTTATTTGCTATTGGTTCATCATTCACCGGATCAACAAACAAACTTAAAGTAGCTGTATCTGTTGAGTTTCCATCGCTTATGGTGTACGTAATTAATGGTACTGTGCCCGTGTAATTTAAATCAGGTGTAAATGTAAACGTTCCATCTGCATTCACTACAACCGTTCCAACTCCTGGAATCGTTGCGGTTTGACCTGCTGTAAAGGTTCCACTAACTCCCGCAATTGTAAACTCCGTTACCGTTAGCGTATTGCCTTCTAAATCGGCGTCATTGGTAAGAACATTTCCTGTTGCTGGCACATCCTCTGGCGTAACAACAATATCATTAGTAGCCAATGGCGCATCGTTAACTGCGGCAACCGTAATGTCTAATAATCCAGTGTCACTTCCGCCGTTGCCATCTACAACTGTGTAGATGATGTCTGGTACATTACCTGTGTAATCCAACGCTGGGGTTAATGTAAAACTTCCATCTGCATTGACTATAATTGTTCCAACTCCTGGGATAGAAGCTGTTGTACCTGCTGGATAATTTACTCCGTTTATAGTAAACTGAGAAACTGTTAGTGTATTTCCGTCAGCATCGGTATCATTGGTTAATACATTTCCTGAAACTGGTGTGTCTTCTGTTGCTGAAACTACATTATCTGTAGCCACTGGCGCATCATTTACAGGAGAAACTGTTATACCAAGATTTGCGGTATCTGATCCACCAAGACTATCCACTGCAGTGTATGTAATTACTGGTAGCGTTCCGGTGTAATCAGCAACTGGTGTAAACGTATACGAACCATCTGAATTAATTACAATTGTTCCAACTCCTGGAATCGTTGCCGTTTGACCTGCTGTAAATGTCCCTGTTACTCCTGCAATTGTAAATTGCGTTACTGTAATAGGATTCCCTTCTGGATCTGTATCGTTTGTTAAAACGTTTCCTGTAATTGGCGTATCTTCTGGTGTAACTTTATTGTCATCATTCACTGCAATAACTGAATCGTTTACTGCTGTTACAGTTATGGCTAATGTTCCTGTATCTGTTCCTCCATTTCCATCACTCACTGTATAGGTAATTACTGGCACTGTTCCGTTCCAGTTAGGATTTGGTGTAAACGTGTACGTTCCATCTGTATTCACAACGATTGTTCCAATTCCTGGAAACGTTGTTGTTACACCTGCTGTGAAATTGATAACAGTCCCGTTGACAGTCACCGATAATTGTGTTACTGAAAGCGTGTTCCCGTCTGCATCTATATCGTTTGTTAATACGCTACCGGTTGCAGGTGTATCTTCAGCAGCACTAACCACATCATCTGTTGCTACTGGCGCATCATTAACAGCAGTAACTGTAATGTTCAATGTTCCACTGTCTGTTTCGCCATTGCCATCGCTAACTGTGTACGTAGTTGCAGGAACACTTCCGTTGTAACTAGCAATTGGAGTAAATGTATAAGTTCCATTTGCGTTGACAATAATTGTTCCTACACCAGCAATGGTTGCTGTTTGACCAGCATTATATGGTACACCACCAATTTCAAAAGTTGTTACTGTTAAAGTATTGCCTTCTAAATCGGTGTCATTGGAAAGAACATTTCCTGTTGCAGGCGTGTCCTCGGCTGTTGTTTTGGTATCATCTGATGCTAAAGGTGCATCGTTTGTTGGGCTCACAACAATGTCAATTAATCCTATATCTGTTCCTCCATTACCATCACTTACCGTGTAAGTAATATCTGGCACATTTCCTGAATAATTTGCTACTGGTGTAAATGTAAACGAACCATCGGCATTGACAACTACCATTCCAACTCCTGGAATCGTTGCTGTAGTTCCTGCTGGGTAGGCAACTCCATTTATAACAAATTGAGTTATAGTTAACGTGTTTCCATCAGCATCTGTATCGTTTGTTAACACATTTCCTGAAACTGGTGTTTCTTCTGTTGCAGAAATGATATCATCTACTGCTACTGGCAGATCATTTACAGCCGTTACTGTAATGTTTAGTTTTCCAGTTCCTGAACCACCATTTGCATCTGTAGCTGTGTACTCGATTGCTGGAACCGTACCGTTGTAATTAGCAACTGGCGTAAAGGTGTACGAACCATCTGCATTGACAACTATAGTTCCAACTCCTGGAATTGTAGCTGTTTGGCCTGCTGTAAATGTTCCAGAAACACCAGCAATGGTAAAGGTAGTTACTGTTAAAGCAGCAGCGGGTGAGCCTGAACCTGAATCGTTATTTAACACGTTGCCTGTTGCAGGGGTATCTTCTGGTGTGCTTACATTATCATTGATGATGCTTACATTATTTGCAAGTATTAAACGAGCCGCATTAGTTGTTAAATTACCGCAAACATAATCTGATTGTGTGATGGCAAGTTTGTAACGGTACTCGTTCATAGCACTTGTTACATCCGTAATGGTAAGCGTAGCTGTTGTTGCTCCTGTGTAAACACCTACGTTTGTAACGTTTTTCCATGTAGTACCACCATCTGTGCTTAGTTGCCATTGGTATGTTGTTATACCAGAACCTGGTGTTACTACTGCTGTAAATGTTGCTGTAGCTCCTGTAGCTACCGATTGGTCTGTTGGTTGTACTGTTATTGCACTTGCCGAACCTACTGTTGTTGCGTTAGTATAGGTTCCAGTATAATTTGCCGCAGTTACTTTACCATTGACATCAACTACTGGTGGACTTCCTGTACCATAGTTATTGTTTCCATCGGTGCCAACTGCTGTTGAAGTGGCATAATATTCATTGGCATCAGCACAACCATCACCATCTGAATCTAAATCTAAGTGATTAGGGATTCCATCTCCATCCGTATCTGAAACACAAGTAGCTTTAGGATAGCTTGAAGCATTATAGGTTGCTGCATTAACATCAATGTATATTTCAGAAGCAGTTCCTCCTAAAGTACTAGCCGAAACTACACCATAAATACGGAAATATTTATAAGCACCCGGATTAGTTGTTAGCGTAAATTTATTCGAGTTAGTTAATGAAACCGACCCGCTAACGGTTGTATTAGTTGCATCTGCTGGAGAAGCAATCGCTGCTGTAAGATCTGTCCAAGCGGTATTATCATTTGAACCCTGAACTTTTAAACTGGCTGCAGTTGCCGCAAAAATTTGCGTAGCCGATGTTTTCTTGATGTAAATAGCATCCAACTGCGTTGGTTTCATCAATTCAATTTTAAACAATTCCTTGTTTATTTGATCTTGAGATGCCGCAAGCAGCACAGCTGCTGTTGTCCCATTTCCATCACCTAATGCGGCAAAATTATTATTTGGTGAAGCTGAACCTAACTGCGAACTAAATTTAGCAAAATACGATTTGTTTGTTGTGTTCCATTCTGTTGCGCTTAAGAAACAAGAAGGTGACTCTACTGCATCAAATACCCCGTCGTTGTCATTATCCAAATAGAAGAAATCAGGCACACCCTCACCATCGCGATCAGTGCACGGATTGATGGATTTAATTAACGCATTATTCGTATAGGTTGACGTATAATTAGTTACTCCAGCAGTGGTACTTTCGTAGTTATTTAATAAACCATTCGCGTTAGTATCAGACCCTGTTGGGTACACAGTTGTACTTGTAGCCGTTGTTGAACTTCCTGCTTCTTTAGCATCGCTACAGCCATCACCATCCGAATCTAAATCTAAACGGTTTGGAATTCCATCCCCATCGGTATCTATATCTACTGGCGCACAAATCACTTTAAATTCACCTAAAGTCATGTTGTAAGCACTAACGATCGTTGCTGGTGGAACAATTGTTTCAGTACCTACTTGAATACCGTTATTATCTGTTACGTCATACCAACCCGAAGATACATTCAATCGAATCTTTTGAGGATTTACAAATGTTTTAGGCAAATAAAACACTTGGGCCGCCGTATTAGATCCTGCGCCAATTGGCTGAGCAGTAGTAAATGTTTGAGAGGTATAGGTAATAACATTGTTGTAAACTATTTCTACTTTGAAATCTTTTACTGGACCATCCCCTCCACCATAGTTAAACGCATCTGATGCCCAAAGTACCACTCCGCCCACTGTTGTGTTGGCTGGTAAAGTATATTCAAGAATTGCCGTTGAATTAGGCTCTGCCCTGAAATAAGTATCATTTAAAGTATTTGGAACTACTGCCACTGCAGATAATCCTGTACCAATTATACCAGAGTTGTTGATTGTCCAAGCCTCTACACCACCCCAACCAGAGGCAGATGCTGTTACAGCCGTTGGTGTAGTTAATGTACTACACGCAGTCATCTCTGCTGAATCTAAGATTCCATCATTATCATCATCAATATCATTGAAATCAGTAATGCCATCGCCATCTGTATCCTTACAAGCATTGATTGCATTGATCAAACCATAATCTATATAGGTTGATGTATAATTATAAGTTCCGCCTAAAGTGCCAGACTCATAATTATTTAATAAACCATTGGTATTTGCATCTGTACCTGTAGGATACACCGTTATACTTGTTGCTGTGGTTGAACTTCCTGCTTCTTTAGCATCACTACAACCATCGCTATCAGAATCAAGATCCAAACGGTTTGGAATTCCGTCACTATCGGTATCAATATCTGTACACGTTTTCCGAGTAAAATATGCCTCTTGTGCCCAAACGCCAGTTCCTTTGGCATTGATTCCAAATACTCTGTATTTAGAATAAGCCACTAGGTTATTCACCATATTGAACTTAATAGAGTTATTGGTTGCATTAATCGGTGCCGTGTTGGCAATCAGTTGCGGAATACCAATATCACCCCATTGTGTACCATCCCAACCTTGCATTTTGTAGGTTCCATCGACTACTAATGGCGTTTGAGTTGGATAATTTCCTAAATCAATTTGTGTTAGAATTGTTGGTGATGGTAAGTCAAATTGTAAAATAGGTGCATTGTTAAAAGTAGCTGTTGTATTGGCTACAAAAATTAAGCCATCTACCCCATCCACAAGTGCCTGCAAACTTGTGGCGCCGTTACCATAGTTCCAAGTTATTGGCGAAGAAACGGTAATACCTGTTTTTGGCATCAATGAAGCTGCACAAGTACTTTCCTCTGTGTCTAAAACACCGTCATTGTCGTCATCAATATCTCTAACATCAACGATTCCATCGCCATCGGTATCTGTACAGCCATTTAAAGTATTTGCAACAGCAAGACTATACGAATAGGCACCAGTATAAATACCACTTTCGGTGGATGTTTCTAAATTATCGGCAAAACCATTAGTGCCCGTTGTAGTTGGGTTTAAGAAACTGGTAGCGGCAGCAGCAGTAGTGCCTAGTGGTGCTGTTCCTGCTTCAATTGCATCGGCACATCCATCGTTATCAGAATCTAAATCTAAACCATTGATGACACCATCATTATCAGTATCTACCGTACAAACTGCCGCTTTAGGGTAAGCAGAACTTTGATATGCTGCATTGTTCACATCAAAATAAAACTCCGAGGCAATTCCTGCTAATACATCCGCTGCAACTACTCCATAAATACGGTAATATTTATAGACTCCAGCATTTATTGTTAAGCTAAATTTATTAGAGTTGGTTAATGAAACTGAACCATTAGCGGTAATATTTGTAGCATTTGCAGGACAAGCAATTGCAGCAGTTAGATCATTCCAAGTGCTATTATTATTAGAACCCTGTACTTTTAAACTTGCAGCTGTTGCAGCAAAAAGTTGTGTAGCCGATGTTTTTTGAATGTAAATCGCATCCAATTGTGTTGGCACTAAAAAATCCATCTTAAACAATTCCTTGTTCAATTGACTTTGTGCCGTCGAAGTTACAAACTGAACTGCGGCAGTTGTACCACCTATTCCATCAGTCAAACCAAATACATCGTTATTAGGATTTAATAAGCTCAATTCTGAGCTAATTTTAACATAATTAGATTTTGAACTGGTATTCCAATCTGAAGCGCTGAAGAAACAAGATGGTGATTCGATTGCATCCAATACCCCATCATTGTCATCGTCGATATCTATAATATCGACTATCCCGTCATTATCCGTATCTGTACAGAAATTTAAACCTTTATTTATCGCATAATCATACAAATAAGCGCCTGTATACACCCCACTTTCAGCAGCGGTTTCTAATGCATTGGCAAAACCATTGGCATCATAAGGCCCTGCCGCAATGGCATTGGCTACATTGGCGGTTGTGGTAGTGGCGGTAGTAGAGCCAGCAGTAAGATTTACAATACTACCTGGATTCAAAGTTCCTGTTACGCCTGCTTCTTTGGCATCTGGACAGCCATCGCCATCTGAATCTAAATCCTGGAAGTTTGGTTTTCCATCGGCATCCGTATCAGAGGTACAGGTTGTTTTAGGGAATGCGCTGGTATTGGTTGTTGTTGGTAGATTTAATTTAACCTCTGCAATACCACCATAACCACCGGTTCCTGCAACACCTACTAATCTAAAATATTTATAAATTCCGTTCGGCAATAAAGTATTGGCAACTACTAATGTAGCTGGTACTGTTAATGCCGAAGCTTGCGCTGCTGATAAATCCACCCAAAGAATACCATCTCCAGAACCTTGTAATTTAAAGGTACTGGTAGTCGCAGTAGACAATGGCCAAGTCTTGCAATCAAAAGTTAAACCAGTAATTGATGTATACATTGGGGCCTCCACCTCAATAATGGTTTGCCCTACCCAGTTTTGTCCAGTATTAAAAGCTGAAATGGTAGCCGCATTGCCATCCACCGCATTAGCCATGAAATAAGTTGCATTGGTTTTACCATACGTATCCAATTCTGTTGAAGCCGCAATAGGTTGGGCAATTTCAGCTAAAGTAAAGAAGCAAGAAGGTGATTCAACCGCATCTAAAATACCATCGTTATCATCGTCTAAATCTACATAATCATATACACCATCATTGTCAAAGTCTAAACAATAATTAATCCCACTTTCAATGGCATAATTGTAAAAATAAACAGCTTTGTAAGCTCCGCTTCCTGCGGTAGTTTCTTGGCTATCA
>JBKCFW010000091.1:0-12270 GCA_046303675.1 bacterium | reverse complement strand
GACTGAGTTGCGTGGTTTTTAACGCATAACCAACTGCACCTTGCTTGATGCAATTGATAATAAGCGATTCTTCATTATAGGCAGTTAGCATGATAATTTTGGCATCAGAAAACTTTTCTTTTAAGAAAGGAATACCATTCAGTCCTGATTCACCGGGCAAAAATATGTCGAGCATGATAACGTCAGGAGCTGCTATTTCTTTCTTGGCGAGGTGTTCCCTGAATTCTTCCATTGAGGCACAAGAGAATACAACAGTTAAGCCTTCTGTGCTATTGAGATAGTCACGAAAACTTTTCAGCAAAAAATATTGTCTTCAATTATCCCGACCCGGATCATATATGGATATTTACAATGAAGCTATGATTTGCCTTTTTTACTTTTTGAAATTTTACTCGCAATTTGTGACTAAAGCAACCAAAACTCCTAATTAAAGTAGTTTTGTTTAATTAAATTCTGTAATTTATACTTGAAAATTAGATGTAATGATTTTTTGTCATGTTCAAATCTGAACAGACAATTTAAATATTTATATTGAAAATGATTTTTTGTATTTATGTTTTCTCATAAGTTACGTGTTTTTTCTTACCCCTTTTTGCTAAAAGTTACTGAATTTCATAATGCTTACTGAAACTTTGAAATTTATTTCTATACATGACTGAGAATAAACAGCTTGCTGCTATAGAAAATGCATTTGATGGTATTGCGCTTTTGGATGAAAAGGGTATTTATCAATATATGAATGTTGCGCACGCCAATTTATTTGGATATGATTCTGATCAGGAACTTATCGGACAATCATGGAAGTCAATTTACACAGATGATTATGCTGCAAAACTAGAAGCGGAAGTTTTTCCTCTTCTTGAAGTTAATGGAAATTGGTCAGGTGAGACAATAGGCATAAGTAAGGATCGAAAGCCTGTATTGCAATACATTTCATTGACAAAACTTCCGGATGGCGGACTCATCTGTATTTGCCGGGAAAATTCTAATTCAATCAATGCTGCCAAACTTCAATATCTCATGGGAAACCTGGGTAAAAGTGTCTTGGTTGAAGATGAACACCATCGAATTGTTTTGGTCAACAAAGAATTTTGTAATCTATTCAAAATTCCTTTTGAACCGGAAGATTTGATCGGAGCTGATTGTCTGAATGCATTAGATCAATCTCTCCATCTTTTTAAAGATCCTTTAATCGTTAAACAGCAGATAACTGAAATGACAGGTAGGCAAGATGCTGTCATTGGTAGTGAGGTTGTTTTTTCAGATGGTAGGATTCTTGAACGGGATTATGTACCAATTATTATTGGAAATAATTTCAAGGGACAACTGTGGAGCTATACTGATGTTACTCAAAACAGGCAGCTTCAACAAAGCTTGCTCGATGCAAAAAATCGTGCTGTAGCCTCTGAAAAAGCCAAGTCGGCTTTCTTATCTACTATGAGTCATGAGATAAGAACACCAATGAATGCCATCATTGGGTTTGCAGAACAGCTCTCTTTTTCTAAACTTAATAGTGAACAGTCCTTTTTTGTTAAAAATATTACTGACGCTGCAAACGGACTCCTTGGCGTGATCAATGATATTCTTGATCTATCACGTATCGAAGCTGGTAAAATGAATATTGAAAAGGAAATAATCAACCTTCGAAGTATCATTTCGAGCGTAGAGAATATTTTAAAGCCGAAAGCTGAGGAAAAAGGACTTCAATTTAATACACATGTATCCGAAACTATCAAGGATAGACTTTTTGCTGATGAGGTAAGGATCCGTCAAATTCTTATCAATATAGTTGGCAATGCCATTAAATTCACAGAAAGAGGTTTTGTTAAGTTGAATATTGAACTTGTCGATCAAAATGACCAAAAACAGGTCCTAAAGATCATTTGTGAAGATTCTGGAATTGGAATATCGCAAGAATCATTATCTCGTGTATTTGACGATTTTTTTCAAGAATCAAATGGTGGTGATCATCGTAGTAATGGTTCTGGTCTTGGGTTGGCTATTACAAAAACTCTTATAGACCTTATGGGTGGCAACATAGATATTGTGAGTAATAAAGGAGTGGGTACCATTGTAGTTATGAAAATACCTTTTGAGCTCGTAACAGACGATAGCTTAGTTGTCGAGCATAATACTGCTGATGAGCTTAATTTGATTGAAAACAAGAAAATTCTTTTAGTTGAAGATAATAAGTTGAACAGGCTGGTGTTTAAAATGATGCTGAATAATATGAATGCTGAGGTGCATGAGGTAGAGAATGGACTAGAAGCTGTAAATAAGCTTAGTGATACAATTTATGATCTTGTGCTTATGGATATCCAGATGCCTGTTATGGATGGCACTACAGCCTTACATATCATAAAAAAGAAATATGGTGAGTCAATACCTGTAATCGCGCTTACTGCAGCTGCTTTCAATTCTGAAGTCACACACATGCTAAATCTTGGTTTTTCTGATTGTATAACAAAACCGATTGACCAGAAGAATCTTCAGACCCGTTTATATCAGTTCTTCCGTAATGGATCTGCAAAAGAAAAATATTACCAAACGTTGCAAAAAGAAATTCTTGTGAACATCAATCAAATGGCCAATGGAGATAACGTACAGGTATCTCGTCTAATTGGATATTTGTTGGAGGAAGTTAATTTTTCTTTGATGGAGTGGGAGAAAAGTATAGAAGTCAAAGACTGGGATACAGCCCGGACGATATTGCACAGAGAAAAAGTGATGATCAAATCAATTGGAATAAATGGATTTGATGGATTGATCAGTGAAATTGAAAATGATAATGTTCGTAAGTCTGAATCTGAGATGATCCTGATGTATACTCAGTTGATCGATCTTTTTAAAATGCTTCAGTCAAGACTTAGTGCATAACATGTTACCAGTTCAGCTCAAGTTTATTGTTTTTCCTTTCTACATCAGCTGTCCTTTTCTTCGGGTCAATCTCAATCTTTTTCATATCTAAAAGACTTCTGTCGATTTGAATCGTATAGGTTGGGTGAGTCCATCTCCATGGTTCACCAATAGTTCTTTTGACTGACGGTTCCTCATTTTCCTTAATTCCAAACATAAGGTATTGCGGTATATACGCAGTTTCAATTGTGCCATCTTTGAAACTCATTTCTATATCAATTGGCATTGGCATGTTTCCATGGTTTCTGATGCGTAAATTTATTTTACCATTTTCGTTCCACAGAGAATCGATCCCGTAGTCAATAGTTTTGGTTGTATTGACAAAAAAATCATGGTACCAATCAAGTTCAATGCCACTGATATTTTCGGCTAATCTTATAAGATCGTTTGGTGTTGGGTGCTTAAATTTCCATTTATCAAAATACCTTTTTAGGATCGTGTCCCTCACTGAGGAACCAACGATGTACCCTAGTTGTTCCATGAAAACCTCACCCTTTGAATAGGAGTTGATCGTATATGCTGTATTTGTATTGTATTGGTCGGAATGTGTGGTAAGCGGTTCGTTAAATTCACTTTTTGAAAGGGCGATATAAGCATCAAAGGCATCGGCATGTGGAAATGAATCAATGTTGTTTTTCAGAAAATTGATAACACGTGATTCTGCAAAACTGGTGAACCCTTCATCCATCCAAGGATAAAGTGACTCATTAGTTGCCAGCACCATCTGATACCAGCTGTGCATCCATTCATGTATGACTACAGAAGTACCAGCACCCTTTAACAAGGTTGCCATGGGATACTCCATGCCACCATCACCACCTTGTATGAATGAGTATTGTTTGTAGGGATAAGTTCCAAAATTCTTGTCGATGTATGGAAGTGCTCTAGACGCAAGTTCAAGAACACTGTCCCATTGAAGTTTGTAATTGTTTATATAAGAATCTATAGAGGTGCTGGCCTTTAATTTTGGATTGAGTTTTTCATATTCTTTACTTAATGCATTGCTATCTATTTTATAAAATGAATGCAAAATCAGTCCATTTCTTACTTTTTTTGCGTTGTGTATATAATCCGGATCTGCTGCCCAGACAAAGTCGTGTACATTGGGCGCCTTGAATTTCCATGTCAGATCCTTGATATTCCCGCGTTTGTAGGGCAGTGAAGAAAAAGTTTCATATCCATGTCCGATCTCATGCGGATTCTGCAGATACCCTGTGGCACCGATCACATATGAACTGTCAATAGTAATATTGACCTCAAAATCCCCCCAAACGCCGTAAAACTCCCTGGCAATATAAGGATTGGGATGCCAGCCATTCTGATCATACTCACAAAGTTTAGGATACCATTGTGCCATGCTGAATCTAACGCCCTCTGCATTATCACGACCACTGCGTCTGATCTGAACTGGTACCTGTGCCTCAAAATCCAATTCAATCAACGCCCTGGAACGGGGGAGGATAGGTTTTGACAACTCAATCTTCATGATCGTTTCATGAATGGAATTTTTTTGACTGATGCCATTTACTTTTACGTTATGTATCCGTTGATAACCAATTTCATTTTCTTTGAGTTTAGAAATCCTGTCTTTTACCCTTTGGTCCCAGTCTTGCCTACCTCGAATTATTTTTTTTCCAAGTTCAATACTGCGAACGTCCATCATGCTACCAGGCTGAAATGCATTCCAGTATAGGTGATAATACAACACCTTCAATGTATCAGGCGAGTTGTTCCAATACTCAAGCCTTTGTTTTCCATTGAATCTGTTATTTTGTGCATCCACAATTACATCCATCTTGTAGTTCACTCTTTGTTGCCATCTGTCAGTCTGTGAATGAGCTTGATTAATGGTAAAAAGAGCAATTCCCAACTTTATAGAAAGGATGAGGATGTGAGGCTTTTTCATATTTGGAGTCATTAATGAACCCTAAATTAGGACCATTTGACAAAATCTCTCTGATTTTTGGCGATAATGTTTTTGAAGCTTATTTTTGTAGCATGTTAGCAATCAATCATATCCATCATCATCTTCCACCTATCTGGTGAGCCAATACTATTGTCATAGAATTCGGGCTTGCCATCGGTAAGCCTTTTTTATTTAACCAATTACGATCATGAGCAACAAAACAGTTTTACGAATAGCGATACAAAAGTCAGGCAGACTATATGAGGACTCTGTGAGTCTTTTGAAGGAGTGCGGCATCGATCTCAGGAATGTAAAAGACAGACTTAAAACGGTATCTGAAAATTTTCCTCTGGAGGTCTTTTTTTTGAGAGATGATGATATTCCAGAATATGTTGAAGATGGTGTGGCTGATATTGGTATTGTTGGCCAGAATGTGCTTGGAGAAAAAAATAGAAAAGTTAATACTATAGAGCAGCTTGGTTTCGGCAAATGCAGATTATCAATTGCAATCCCCAAAGCCATGCCTTACGAGGGTATTACTTCTTTGCAGGGACTGCGGATTGCAACCAGCTATCCTGTTTTGGTTGGTCAATTTCTTAAACAAAATAATGTGACAGCCAGTATTCATGAGATCAGCGGCTCTGTGGAGATTGCTCCAGGGATAGGCCTTTCTGATGTAGTTGCTGACTTGGTCAGTAGTGGCGGAACCCTCTTCATGAATGGTTTGAAAGAAGTTGAAACAATTTTAGATTCCCAAGCTGTGCTTATTTCTTCAAATGCACTTGATGAGGAGCGACAGGCTATTCTAGATAAATTGTTATTCAGAATAAGGGCTGTCAAAAAAGCGAACAAAAGCAAGTATATCCTTCTAAATGCGCCCAATGAAAAACTCGAGCAGATCCTTGCTCTTCTGCCAGGTATGAGAAGTCCGACCGTACTGCCACTCGCACAAAGTGGTTGGAGTAGTGTACACACGGTATTGAACGAACAGGAGTTCTGGGAAAAGATTGAAAAGCTCAAGGAGGTTGGTGCAGAGGGTATTTTGGTAGTACCCATAGAAAAACTTGTTCTCTAAATAATTTTTTATGCAGATCATCAGATATCCTTCGAAAGAGAATTGGGAAGACCTGGTTAAGCGTCCATCCATCGACGGCAGTCTCCTGTTAAAACAGGTCGGAAAAATCATGGGTGATGTTAAGAAGACTGGAGACAAAGCCCTGAAAAAGTATGCCAAGAAATTTGATGGCGTTGCGGTGAGAAATCTTGCCGTTTCAGACAAGGAGCTCAAAGATGCTGAAAAAAAGGTTTCTGATTCGCTGAAGTCAGCCATCGACATTGCTTTATCTAATATCACTAAATTTCATTCCATTCAGTTGGAGCAGCCTCAAGTGGTGGCAACCACAGAAGGAGTGAATTGTTGGAGGAAGTCGATTCCACTTCAACGGGTTGGTTTGTACATCCCTGGGGGCAGTGCACCATTGTTCTCAACCGTGATGATGCTTGGTGTTCCTGCAATGATCGCAGGTTGCAGACAAGTGGTTCTTTGCACACCACCGTCCAAAGATGGTTCAATTCACCCTGCAATATTGTATACGGCAAAAAAAGTTGGAATCACCGAGATCTATCGTGTTGGTGGTGCACAAGCAATCGCTGCAATGGCTTATGGTACAGAAAAAATAAAAAAGGTAGACAAAATCTTTGGTCCGGGTAATCAGTATGTTACTGCAGCCAAGCAACTGGTTCAGCTTGATGGGATATCGATCGATATGCCTGCAGGACCAAGTGAAGTATGTGTAATTGCAGATGCGAGTGGTAATCCCGATTTTATTGCCTCTGATCTGTTGTCACAAGCCGAGCATGGTCCGGACTCACAAGTTATTTTTGTTACCACAGATGAACAGCTGATCGAGAAAACAAAGAGATCTGTTGCCCAACAACTGGACTTACTGGAAAGAAAAGAAATCGCAACCCGAGCTCTTGAGAATAGTAAGATGATCTTGTTGAAAGAATTCACCGAGGTAATAGATTTTGCCAATCAATATGCATCGGAGCACTTGATCATTGCTTCTGATAATGCAAATGCATATGCCGATAGCATTGTTCATGCCGGATCTGTATTTCTAGGAAATTATACCCCGGAGAGTGCAGGCGATTATGCCAGTGGTACCAACCATACATTGCCTACCAATGGATACGCCCGGGCATACAGTGGCGTAAGTGTCGATAGCTTTGTGAAAAAAGTTACCTTCCAGCACATTAGTAGGGAAGGTATTCAAGGACTTGGGAAAACGATCGTCGTGTTGGCAGAGGCAGAAGGATTAGACGCACATGCCAACGCTGTAAAGATCAGAATGAATCAATAATGATATTTTATGTTTGATCTAAATACACTTGTCAGGAGAAATATACGTGATCTGAAGCCTTATTCATCAGCTCGTGATGAGTTTAAAGGTGAGGCAAGTATTTTTCTTGATGCAAATGAGAACTCTCTTGGTTCGCCATTGAAAAAATGGTACAATCGATACCCTGATCCTCTTCAATTGAAAGTGAAGGAAAAAATATCTTTCATCAAGCAGATCCCGATTGATCATATTTTTCTTGGTAATGGCAGTGATGAGGCCATCGATCTGCTATACAGGTGTTTTTGTGAGCCGGGTATTGATGAAGTCATCGTCTTCCCACCAACATACGGGATGTACGAAGTGTCTGCCAATATCAACAATGTGAAAACTGTGAAGGTGCCCTTGACTCAGGATTTTCAAATTGACCTGGCTGCACTTGAACAATCAATCAAGCCCAACACCAAAATTATTTGGATTTGTTCGCCTAATAATCCAAGCGGCAATGCAATTGATCGTCAAGATATTGAAATGATACTCAATAATTTTGATGGATTGGTGGTGGTTGATGAAGCTTATGTCAACTTTTCAAAGCATCAATCATTCATAAACATGATTGATGAATACCCGAACTTGGTTGTTTTGCAAACCCTCAGCAAGGCCTGGGGTTTAGCTGGTTTAAGGGTTGGAATGGCTTTTGCATCAGTTGAGATCATAGGATATCTCAATAAGGTCAAGCCTCCGTACAATATCAGTCAGCCTGTTCAGGAATTAGCGTTAGAAGCTTTGGATGAAATCGGACAAGTAAATGATATGATTCTTGAGCTGGTTGAGTCTCGTGAGCATCTTAAAACAGACCTGCTGTCGATACCTGACGTTCTCAAAGTCTATCCATCTGATGCAAATTTTCTTTTGGTTAAAATAAAGGATGCTAAGAAGATGTATGACTATTTGATCCAAGGTGGTATTGTAGTAAGGGATAGAAGCAACGTTCTGCTTTGTGATGATTGTCTGCGTATAACGATTGGTACACAAAGGGAAAACGCAGCACTGATTAAGGCGATCAAGTTAAGATCATAAACTCTTACAAATAGCATAATGATGAAAAAAGTATTATTCATTGACAGAGACGGTACGGTCATTAAAGAAGCTCCCCCAACATACCAGATCGATCATTTTGATAAACTAGTTTTTTATCCATTTGTTTTTCAATACCTGTCAAGGATAGCACAAGAGTTTGATTTTGAAATTGTGATGGTATCCAACCAGGATGGATTGGGAACTGAATCTTTTCCAACATCAACCTTTGAGCCAGTGCACAAGCATATCCTGGAAACCTTGCAGGGTGAAGGCATTGTCTTTGATGAAATATTTATAGACCCAAGTATGCCACATGAGAACTCTCCCTCGAGGAAGCCGGGAGTAGGCATGTTGGGTAAGTACATTAACAATCCTGCTTATGATCTTTCAGGGTCATTTGTTATTGGTGATCGTATAACCGATATACAACTGGCTTCTAACTTGGGGGCAAAGTGTATTTTGCTGAATAATCAGGATGGAGCGGGAGCTGTTGATGTAGCAGATTTAAAGGAACCTGAAAAAGAGGCATTGGTTTTGTCTACACGCGAATGGAAAGACGTTTATCAGTTTTTAAAGCATGGACTCAGGATCGTACATCATGTCAGAAAAACCAATGAAACAACCATTGATATTCGATTGAATGTTGATGGAACAGGATCTTCGAATATTAAAACTGGTTTAGGGTTTTTTGATCACATGCTTGATCAAATTGCTCGCCATGGTAAAATGGATCTGGCGATTGATGTTCAAGGTGATCTGCATATTGATGAGCATCATACCATTGAGGATACTGGAATTGCATTGGGTGAAGCAATGTTCAAGGCGCTAAGCGACAAGCGTGGTATGGAGAGATATGGATTCGCATTGCCAATGGATGATGCTGAGGCTAAAGTATTGATCGACTTTGGAGGTAGAAGTTGGATCGTATGGGATGCATCATTTTCCAGGGAGAAAATAGGGGATATGCCGACAGAGATGTTCTATCATTTTTTCAAGTCATTCTCTGATGCCGCAAAATGCAACCTGAATATTTATTGTAGTGGCGATAATGAACATCACAAGATTGAAGCCATTTTCAAGGCCTTCGCTAAAGCCATCAGAATGGCCGTAAAAAAAGATCCGCTCGACAATACCTTACCAAGTACAAAAGGTATGTTATAACGAAAAACCCGGTGAAGTGCCGGGTTTTTTAATCTCAAATCAAAGTATATAAACACTTTGATAATCTTATTTTGTCAGAGCCTGAAGAATATCATACTTGGTAACGATGTGATAAGTACCTGTTTCATCTCTTCCCAGTATAGCACCGGTATCTTTATTGATCAGATTGCTGATCTTTTCAACTGACATGTTGAAGTCTACTATAGGGTAGGGTTTCTCCATCACATTGATCACCTTCTCATTTTTGATATCGGGATTGGTGAAGATCTTTTGAAAAAGTCCGTTTTCACTGATCGATCCAATCACAGTATCCTTATCTATCACCGGGATATGTTCAATTTCATATTTCTTCATCAGTGACACTGTTTCAGCGATCGTATTCTCGGCATTCACACTGATAAGCTTTGCCTTTTGTATCCGAGAGGATATGATATCCTTGAAAGATTTTACTTCAAGGAAACCTCTTTCCATCATCCACTGATCGTTATAGATTTTACCAACATACCGACTTCCATGGTCATGGAAAATGCAAACAGCGAGATCATTCTCTTTCAATCTGTCTTTGAGTTGAAGCAACCCCTGCAAGCAGCTTCCTGCACTATAGCCACAGAACAATCCTTCTTCTTTTGCGAGTCTTCTTGCCATGATCGCTCCATCTTTGTCAGATACTTGTTCAAAATGATCGATCACAGACATGTTATAGTTTTCCGGAACAAAATCCTCGCCGAATCCTTCAGATACATAGGGATGGACCTCATTCATATCAATTTCACCGGTTCTGAAGTATTTGGTCAGCAACGATCCCTCAACATCGATCGCCCAGACTTGAATATTTGGATTTTTTTCCTTCAGGAACATGGCAGTTCCTGTTATCGTACCACCTGTACCTGCGGTGCATATCAGGTGAGTGATTTTTCCGTCAGTTTGTTCCCACAGTTCAGGGCCTGTACTCTCATAATGCGCGAGTCTGTTGGCAAGATTATCGTACTGGTTGGAGTGAAAAGAATTCGGTATCTCTTTGGCAAGTCGCTTTGCAATGGAGTAGTAGCTCCTGGGATCCTCAGGTTCAACATTGGTTGGACAAACGATCACTTCTGCACCAACTGCTTTCAATATATCCGCTTTTTCTTTCGACTGTTTATCAGTTGTAGTAAAAATACATTTGTATCCCTTGACAATAGCTGCCAGTGCCAGTCCCATTCCCGTATTCCCTGATGTACACTCGATGATGGTTCCTCCGGGCTTCAGTTTACCCTCACGCTCCGCAACCTCGATCATTTTGATGGCCATTCGGTCTTTTATCGAATTGCCAGGGTTAAAGTAATCTACTTTCGCAGCTATGGTGCAGGGAAGGCCTTTGGTTATTTTGTTCAGTTTGACCAATGGGGTATTCCCGATCGTTTCGAGTATATTATTCTTTATGTTCATGGCTTAAGTAAGGGTACACTGTAAAGTTATTTCATTTTAGAGGGTTTGCACAAAAAAGGCTCCAAAAAGGAGCCTTAATTTATTGGTGCAAGGGGGTTTATTTACTATGGGTATTCGTTTCAACTTCAAAACTAACACTGGCTGTGATCCTGTATTCTGAAATTTTATTTTTTTCATCAACAATGGCGCTGTGCTCTTTGATGTATATTGATTTTATTTGTTTGATCGTTTTTGAGGCTTCTGTAATTGCAGTTTGTGCTGCATCTTCCCAACTTTTGTTTGAATTCGACATGAGTTCTATGACTTTGATAATGGCCATGTGATTTATTTTTTAATTATTTAATGCCCGCAAACTAGCTAAGAGAGTTGCTACATTAAATGATGGTTGTCAGACGATCAGTTATTTCATGTCACTAAGCTTGCTGATGTTTTGCAGTCATTGATTCTCTGTGTTCAATTTTCTTTGTCAGATCAATAAATCACATAATGAGAAAAAGGTCTTTTTTATTGCACCCCAAAAAACCAGTTACCATTCCGGAAGTCACACCCCCTGATAAGACTCCCGAAGTTGAGCCATTAGTCGATCCGGAAGAGCCCTTGGTCCCTGAGGAGGATCCTGACATAATTCCAGAGGAAAAACCATTTGAAACGCCTCCATATGAGGTTCCTGAGCCTGGAGAAGGACCATAATCCACTTCTTGTAATTCTTCAATTTCTTTTTTGTTTAAGCAGCAGAGAAAAACTAAATTTGCCGTCATTGCCCAGATGGCGGAACTGGTAGACGCGCTAGACTCAAAATCTGGTTATCGCAAGGTAGTGCAGGTTCGATTCCTGTTCTGGGCACGATGCCTTCCAATTATTGGGAGGCATTTTTGTTCAGAATGTAAAAAATACCTTGCAGGTTCCTGACCTCCGGCCAGCAGGCCTGCCTGCCGGCAGGCAGGGATTCCTGTTCTGGGCACGATGCCTCCCAATTGTTGGGAGGCATTTTTGTTGATTTTCAGTTTGCTATTAACAAAAGCTTACCCATTACTGCATTGAATTGTTGTAAATTTGTATTACGCATTCGGGGCTGACCGGTTTTGACAGCGTAGATCTTTGTAAGTAAGCATGCAGTGCGTTGCGTATGTTTAGCACTTTAATCTGAATACGAAAAACACAAATGGCGAGAATACTTACGCCATGGCTGCCTAATCAGTGATTAGCGCACCCATTATAGCTGTTTGACGGGCCTGCCTTTGCCAAGTCACTCCGCTGAATCAAAAAAAATAAGGCTGCTTCAACCATAGGCTGTGCCGGTTGATCAAGACCATTCAGCTAAGGTTCATGTTGGTTTGTCTAGTTCCTGCATGACCCCGACAATCAATTCTAAAATAAGCATGTAGAAAGCTTCCGGAGAATATGTTTGGACGTGGGTTCGAATCCCACCAGCTCCACTTT
>JBKCFW010000090.1:0-7915 GCA_046303675.1 bacterium | reverse complement strand
CCAACGACCAGCATTGAGCGGACTACTTAAGTAACTGTCCGACTCAGATGTTCTACTTATGTTTGACCAACCTGATTGAATATTCAATCCGAAGCGCCAATTTCTGATCGTGTTATCAACGTTAACACGTGCAGTGTAACGCTTCAGTCCGGTCGTGTTTAAGATACCTTCTTGATCCATGTAGGATAGAGAAGCAAAGAACTTTGAAGTTGAGCTACCACCAGATGCACTAACCATGTGCTGATGTGTAATCCCTCTTTGAAAAAATACATCCTTCCAATTGAAGTTCACTTTACGAAGACTATCTGCTGTGGCCGGATCCCATCCGTATACATTTCCCCTTCTTATTTCATATGCGATTTTCTCGTCACTGTTCATGATCGACATACGATCCTCAGGCATCTCACTAATTCCATACTGCGCATCGTAGTTCAACTGAAGCTGTCCTGCACGACCACGGCGTGTGGTAATAACGATCACACCATTCGCACCACGAGACCCGTACATGGCAGTTGCTACCGCATCTTTCAATACTTCAACCCTTTCAAAATCACCTTGGTTGAGTGTTGCGAAATCTCCTGCAGAGATCTCAACCCCATCCATTATATAAAGAGGAAAATTACCTCCACTGATTGAACCGTTACCACGAATACGAACCTGACCGCCTGAACCAGGCTGTCCCGTATTAGACACAACAGAAACACCCGCTGCCTGACCTTGCAATGCCTGGTCAAATGAACCGAAAGGTTGCTTGCGAATTTCCTGTGCTGGAGCTGTTGCAATTGCACCGGAAAACTTCTTACGCTGAATGGTAGTGTAACCTGTTACTACAACCTCAGCCACACTGTTCGCTGATGCAGCAGCCAGACTCACCGCAAGCGGAGCACCTGTTAGTTTTACAGACATTTGCTCAAATCCAATAGAGGATACTGAGATTGAAGTTGCAGAAGAAGGAACAGAGATTGTGAACTCACCATTGTTATTGGTGGCACCGATCGATTTCCCTCCAACAGATATGGTGGCTCCTGAAACAGGTGCACCATTGCCATCAGTTACCTTACCGGTAACGGTTTTGTTTTGAGCAAATGAAGTCGCCATAAATAGCAACATCATCGTCAATAATGATACGATTTTTCTCATTTGTTTATGGTTTTAAAATTTATGTACAGTCTGTAAACCTCAAAGTTAAACACAATTGAGCTCAGAAGGTTTCAAAAAATAACTTTTTTTTAAGAAAATTTTAATGCAATATAAATATTGCCGTTTGAACATCAACAAAATATTGATAAAAAAAATTAATAGTAACTATAAAGAAACGAAATCATAAGCAAAACACACTAAATCCTGATTTTGTTCAAAAATCAGGATTTAGTGCGGAAATTATTACACATAGTATTTTTTTTAATGTGTAATCCAAAATTAAATACTACCCTAAATTATTCTCTTTCCCTTCCCCCCAGATATATCAATATATATTGTACGAGGGTAACAAGCGATGCGATGGCTGCGACCACATATGTCATGGCCGCCCACTTGAGGGCGTCTTTTGCCATGGGATGCTCAGATGAGGAAGTGACGCCGGATGACTCAAGCCAGACCAATGCCCTTTTGCTGGCATCAAATTCTACGGGCAAGGTTACGAGAGAAAATAGGGTGGTGACCGCAAAAAGGATGATTCCGCCCAGAAGAAGCTGTGGAAATACGTTAATGAGGAGTATACCTGCCAACAATACCCATTGGATCAGCATGGAGCTGACCTGCACCATGGGCACCATGCGGCTCCTGAACATCAACCAGGGGTATGACCTGGCATGTTGAACAGCGTGGCCGCACTCGTGGGCGGCAACTGCAGCCGCAGAAATACTGGCATGGTGGTAGACCTCGGGGCTCAGGCTCACCGTTCTGGTAAGTGGATTATAATGATCTGACAAAAATCCTTCTCCGGAGACGACCCGGACATCATAAATACCGTTATCCCTGAGCATGCGCTCAGCTACTTCCTTTCCGGTCAGGCGGGATGACAAAGACATGGCTCCATACTCATTGAATTTCGACTTCAATCGGTATGAAACCAGCATACCAAGACCGACAAATAATAAAGAAACAAGGTAAATTGAACCCATAGCAATTTTTTTACAAAATTACAGTTGGTTTAGTGAAAGAGATGTAAAAAAATAAATTAGACAAGTTAGAAAGGTGAAAATTAGCAGTCTTATAAGTATTTGTATATCAATATTTTACATACACTCCCCTGCTGAAATAGCTGTCCTGAACCTACTAATTAAAAGGACAGAATTTATGCACACGGGCAAAAATTAATTTTGTACTGTGGCAGCAATTTGTAATTTAGTGGAAGAATTTAATGGGTTAGTAAGTACTGAAGGGTCGGCATCTGCCGGCCCTTTGGTTTTTTTATCAAATTGGTTTTTTCACCAAGACATTTTCGTCAAAATACACACACTAAAAAAGAAGGTTCACAAAAGAATTTTAGTTCGGTTGTATACCTTTAACCAATGAGCAAAATAAAGAAAGCATTCTTTTGTAAGAACTGCGGATACGAATCGCCGAAATGGTCAGGAAAATGTCCGGCTTGTAACGAATGGAATACATTTACTGAGGAAATCATTCACAAAGATACTTCTGCAAAAAAAGAAAACTGGAAAGAAACTCAATCTGGTCAATCAAAAAGTATTGTACTACATGATGTGCTCTTTAAAGAAGGTGAAAGGATCATTACAAAAGACCAGGAATTAAATCGCGTTCTCGGCGGTGGTATCGTTCCGGGAAGTTTGATCCTTGTGGCCGGTGAACCGGGCATCGGAAAATCAACTTTGTTTCTGCAAGACACATTGATGATGAAAGAACTTCGCATCTTATACATCAGTGGAGAAGAAAGTGAACAGCAAATAAAAATGCGTGCAAACCGCATCAATGTCTCGCATGATGAATTTTATCTTCTCACGGAAACATCGACCCAGTCTATATTTCAAGAGATAAAAAAAATAAAACCGCATCTTGTTATCATTGATTCTATACAAACATTACAATCACCTTACATCGATTCGTCACCAGGAACCATTTCGCAAATCAGAGAATGTACTTCTGAATTTCAACGCTTCGCGAAAGAGACACAGACGCCCGTGATATTGATCGGACACATCACAAAAGATGGAAACATTGCGGGACCAAAATTGCTTGAGCACATGGTGGATACGGTCTTGCAATTCGAAGGTGATCAACATTATGCATACCGTATACTTCGAACAACAAAAAACAGATTTGGATCGACTGCAGAACTGGGTATCTATGAAATGACCGGAACAGGAATGAAGCCGGTGGAAAATCCTTCTGATATTCTGATCAACCAAAAAGAAGAACAACTAAGTGGCATCGCGATCGGTGCAACGATGGAAGGATTGAGACCATTGCTCATCGAAGTACAAGCACTTGTTACTCCATCTGTGTATGGAACACCACAACGAACTGCAAGCGGATTTGATCTCAGAAGATTACAATTGTTACTCGCTGTGTTGGAAAAAAGAGGTGGTTTTCAATTTGGGACAAAAGACGTTTTTGTCAATATAGCAGGTGGTCTCAAAATCGAGGACCCTGCTATCGACCTTGCCATGGTCTTTGCCCTGCTAAGCTCCTATGAAGACATCCCATTGTCCCAAAAAACCTGTTTTGCCGGAGAAGTAGGCCTCAGTGGAGAGATCAGGGCAGTAAATAGGGTAGACCAACGGATATCTGAGGCTGAAAAGCTTGGGTTTGAGAGCATAGTCATCAGCAAATACAACCGGAAATCCGAATCGCATAAGGGCATAAAAACCATTTCCGTGGCGCTGGTGGAAGAAGTATACAGAACAATTTTCAAGTAGATGAGGGAATCTGCCCGAGAGATGGTTGAGTCGATCATCCATTTGTTTTATCCAAGCATTTGTTTTGGATGTGATAATGAGATCATAGCAGAAGATGAATTGCTTTGCCTGTCATGTATTCAATCGCTCCCCTACACCTCATTTGAGCGCATACCCGACAATCCCGTTGCAAAACTTTTTTGGGGAAGGTGCAAGGTCACAACAGCATTCAGTGTATTTTATTTCATTGAAAAAACACCCTTGCAAAAAATCATTCACCAGATCAAATACAAAAATGAAAAAGAACTCGGTGTCTACATGGGCAGACTCATGGGCAACAAAATAAAAGAACTGGAGAATAATATTCAATTCGACATGTGCATTCCAATGCCACTGCATCCAAAAAAAGAAAAAATTCGCGGCTATAATCAATCAACACTTCTCGCAAAAGGTATTCAAGATGTGACTGGAATTCCAACAGCATTGAATACTCTCAACAGAATGGTATACACCACCACACAAACCAAGAAGAGCAGAACAGATCGGTGGATTAATGTTGAAAATGCATTTCATGTGTACAAACCGGAAATCATAAAAGATAAACATATCTTATTGGTGGATGATGTAATCACTACCGGCGCCTCAATAGAATCCTGTGTTCATACATTGCTCTCAAATGGAGCTGCAGGAGTTGCTGTGGCCGGACTCGCCTTCACCCTTTAATTTGAAATCATTATTACCTCGTAAAATCTTAAATTTGAAATATAATACTACGTTATGATCAGACTAATACTTTTAATATCCATGACCATGTTCACTTCAGCAAACACATCCATCCATCAATTTAAGGTTCCGTCTATTGATGGCAAGACCATTGATTTTGCGAAGTTCAAAGGAAAGAAGATCCTTATTGTCAACACTGCTTCAGAGTGTGGCTATACACCTCAGTATTCAGACCTCGAAAGATTACACAAAACACACGGCAACAAAGTTGTGGTGGTTGGATTCCCTGCAAATAATTTCGGCGGACAAGAACCGGGAACGAATGCAGAGATCAAAGAGTTTTGTAAGAAAAACTATGGCGTAAGTTTTGTCCTTGCAGAAAAAGTATCCGTTCAAGGCAAAGACATTCATCCTCTATTCACATGGCTCACCAAGAAATCAGGCAACGGCGTGATGGATGCAGAGATCAAATGGAACTTCACAAAATTCCTTTTGGATGAAAAAGGACAATTGATCAAAGTGTTCCCAAGTGGTGTAAACCCGATGAGTGAGGAGATTACGAAGTTTCTTTAGAACACTAGGCAGATGTTTGCTTTATTGATTATTTGTTGATTCGTTGATTTGTTTATCACCATTAAGATAAACAAATCAACGAATCAACAAATCAACATCTAAACAACTAAACTTCCCCATGCAATTCACCGAACTATACGGACAGGCTGCTGAAAAAGAAAAACTTGTCAATCTTGTTTCCAACAACAGGTTGAGTCATGCGCTGCTTTTTCTAGGTAAGGAAGGAAGTGGGTCGCTTGAGTTGGCCATAGCACTGGCACAATATATTGTGTGTGAAAAAAACAAGCCGGGAGGCAGTTCCGGAGCAGACTCACTCTTTGGCGGAGATGTTGTAATGGAATATCAAAGAGACTCATGCGGAAATTGTGCTTCATGCAAAAAGGCGTCAGCGCTTATACATCCCGATATCCACTTTTCATTTCCTACTATCAACAGAAACTCAGGTGATAAAACAGTTGCCAACGATTTCATAACAGAGTGGAGAAGCTTTATAAAACAAACTCCTTTTGGCAACGCATACGACTGGCTTGAGTCGATCGGCGCAGAAAACAAACAGGGAAACATCACGGTATATGAATGTGAAGACATCCTTCGAAAGATCAATCTGAAAAGTTTTGAGAGTGGTTATAAAATACTGATCCAATGGATGCCGGAATATCTTGGCAAAGAAGGAAATAAATTGCTCAAGCTGATTGAAGAGCCGCCACCAAATACCCTTTTCATCTTCGTTGCAGAAGATGAATCAAAAATTCTGTCAACCATTCTTTCAAGAACCCAGCTGGTCAAGATCAACCGACTGGAATCAAAAGACATCCAGGAATGGCTGATCACAAAACAAGCAGTGCCCAGAGAAAAAGCGATCCGGATCGCATCCATGTCAAACGGAAACATGAGGGAAGCTTTTCAGCTGCTTCACCATGCTGATGAAAACTGGCAGGACCTTCTCAGAGAATGGTTGAACGCCATCTTGAAAAATGGTCCGCCCTCACAAATGAAATGGGTGGATGAAGTCAGCAAGCTGGGCAGGGAAAAACAAAAACAGTTTCTTACCTATTTCATCCACCTGCTGTCCATCTCCGTACACCTCTCCAACCAAGGCACTGCTCCGGACATAGATGAAAAAGAACTCGATTTTGCGAACCGTCTGTTGCGACTGGCGGCTACCGAACAACTGGAGGCAATCGTCAATGAGCTTGACAGATCAATATACTATATAGAGCGAAATGCCAACGCCAAGATGCTGTTCATGGCCCTCACCATCAAAATTTATCATATAATCAGAGATAAAACTGTAATTTTATCAAACTGACACGTGGTGAGAACCGGAAGGAGAGTGGTTGATACAAGAAGAACAATTGCATATTGATAGTGAATATATAAGACCGAGGCAGCCAGTTTTTGTGATTTTTATGCTTGCACATTGATTTTCCCAGCTACTTTTCCCCTTATTCTCATCTCATTTTTTGATTATCGCAACAGTCGTATGACAAAAAGTACGACCGGCACAAATATGTAGACATGGGATGTAGTTCATGCGGAACGAAAGACGGAGGAAAACCAGGAGGCTGTAAAAGCAACGGCTCTTGCAGTTCAGGAGGGTGCAACAGACTGAATGTTCATGATTGGCTGGCCAATCTTCCTTTCACAGATCCTGCTGTTTCTTGCAGGGTTGTAGAGATCAGCTTCAACAACGGCAGCAGAAAAGATTATTTCAGAAACACCACCCTTCACCATTTTAACAAAGGAGAAATTGTGACCGTAGAAGGGGTGAGCGGATATGATGTTGGTGTTGTGAACCTCAGCGGCGAACTGGTGCGCCTGCAATTGAAAAAGAAAAGAATAGCCGAGGATAATGCCGAAATGAAGAAGATCCTGAGAAGGTCTACTGAGGTTGAGATCCAAAAATGGCAGGAAAATAAAGCCAAAGAAAAAGAAGCATTGGCACGTGCACGTGCTATTGCAAGACAGCTTAAGCTGGTCATGAAAATTTGCGAGGTTGAATTTCAGGCGGATGGACGAAAAGCAACTTTCTACTATACTGCAGAAGACAGGGTGGATTTCAGAGAATTGATCAAGCTGTATGCCGGTGATTTTAAGGTAAAGGTTGAAATGAAGCAGATCGGCGCACGCCAGGAAGCTGCTAAAGTCGGCGGTATCGGAAGCTGTGGAAGAGAACTCTGCTGCAGCAGCTGGTTGAATGAATTCAAGAGCGTTACCACCGCAATGGCACGTTACCAAAATCTAAGCATCAACCAGACAAAACTCAGCGGACAGTGCGGCAGATTAAAATGCTGTCTCAATTACGAACTTGATACTTATCTCGATGCACTTCAACACTTCCCGGATCATGTGGATGTATTGCAAACTGCAAAAGGTAACGCACAATTGATCAAGAAAGATATTTTTAAAAACCTAATGTGGTATACGTTGCCTGACAGCAACAAACAATATCCGTTAACGATCGATACCGTTAAAAAAATTAAATCACAAAACGAAAAAGGTATACGACCTGAAGAACTTGAAACAGCAGAGGTCATCACCTCCAGCAATAAAGTAAAAGAACCAGAACCTCAGTTTGTGGATGTGGTTGGACAGATCAGCTTGCGTTCGTTGGAAAGAAATGCAAGTAAGCGCAAGGGACGAGGGGGCAACAGCCAGGGACGAGGGACAAGGGACGAGGGACGAGGGACGAGAAATGAAAGGCAAGGTACAAGGTCGGAGATCCCGAGAGGGCGCAGCCCGATTCGGGAGACGAGGGACGG
>JBKCFW010000089.1:0-3017 GCA_046303675.1 bacterium | reverse complement strand
GATTCTCACAATTAATACAGGTGAGATCCAGTCCACCAGACCATTGATAGGTTGCAGCACCGGAAGGTCTCAACTGTTCAGGCTTGCCTAGACACAGATGCCTATCGGCTCCCGCATCCAGAAGCGGAACAGGATTGACTGGATAATTGAACAATGCAGTATCTGCACATCCTCTGGAATCAGTCACATAGAGCCGCACAGGATACATTCCTTTTTTCCTGAATAATTGAGAAGCAGGGGTTGGAGAGGTTGAACTGTTTCCATTGGTAAAATCCCAAAACCAATCAACAATAGGATTTGGAGACGACACTTCCCTGATGCTGAAATCTACTGTTTCATCTTCACATATGATCGGTCTTGAAACTGTGATCTCGACATCCGGATTAGGATTGACCTCTATCAATCCCACACGCACAGCACTATCTACACAACCGAGTTCTGTTTTTACAATCATTTTTACATCATACACACCGGGTTTATCATACAGGTGCGAAATATTTTTACCAACCGCTGTTGCACCATCACCCAATGTCCATTCCCATGCAATAAATTTATCATTGCTCATAGAAAGGTCAGTGAATCTGACATCTCCACGGGCGCAAAAAATATTATTGTCAGGTTTGAAAACCGGCTGCACTTCAACGGTCTTTAGTCCATGGGGTACAGGCAAACGAACAAGACAACCCTCTGTATTTGACAAAAAGATCTTGGGTTGAAAAAAACCAGTATCGGTATAGCGATAGAGAAACTGAGATTGATAAGGCATGCGGTCTGTCACCTGTCCATCACCATAGTCAATGATAACATACTGCGCAGAGGCGGATGAAACTTTAAAGGTTGCATCAAAAGGTTCACATGAATATGCATCAAAAGAGGCCACTCCGCTTGGTCCGCTTACTTCTATTTTATAATCATTTGAAACAACCTGGCAGCCACCCGGACTGGTGACTTTAAGTTTTACAATATATTCACCTGCGCGGGTAAAGAGATGTTCTGGATTTGGCAAAGTAGATTTTGATCCATCTCCAAAGTCCCACTCAAACCGCTGAGCATATTTGCCTTCAAAATTGAATTGGGCATCGAAAGGCGGACAATCCGCGGTGCTTTTGATCGCTGAAAAATTTGCATCAGGCATATCAATTTCAATATACGGAGCCTTAAACATCGCAGCCTCGCATCCGTAGCCATCTCTCACCGTCAGCCTAACTGATTTATTGCCTGCAGAGGAATATGATATTCTCGGGTTTGAAGAATTGGAAGTCAATCCATCCCCAAATTCCCAAAAATAAGATGCATATCTAGATGATGCGATTGGTTCAAATTGAATTTGCTTATCAATACAACTTGAAGTTTGAGAAGCAGAAAAATCAATGTCAATTTTTGATGTATTGACCTCTAGTATTTCACTGGTGGAAGTACAACCCGCCTGATCAGTAACTTTCAGTTTAACAGGAAAACTTCCGGTTGTAGTAAAAAGATGTGAAACGGGACCAGACAAAATATTCTCCTGACTTCCATCTCCAAAATCCCAGATACGTGATTGGATAGGAATATCAGGATCAATATCAGAACGATCTTCAAATTTTACGGTCAGGTTTTCACAGCCCGAAAGTGAACTGAGTGCAGCTATGTCGGCTTCAGGTCCGCCAATATAAATATCCTTTTCCGGACTCTTGTATTCACAACCATTTACATCAACAACCCTGATCCACATGCGATAATCACCCCTGCTATAAGGTCCAGCACCGCAGGTATTTGCAAACATGATCTGAAACTCACCATCATCAGCCTGCCTTTCGCCACAGCCCAAATTCCAATAATACTTTTTTATAAAAGCGGGATTATTGATATCTGCCTTTAACGTAGTTGAACCATCGGAAAGACATACTGGCGCGAGCGGATTGAAATCGATCGCAGTTTCATTGGTGACCGTAATGATTGATGAATCACTGAAAACGCAACCATCCCCGGTTACAGTGAGTTTTACTTTGTACTTGTCCGGAGTAGTGTACGCATGTAAGAACGGAAGTTCGGCGACTGCATAATTCTTGTTTGGAGATCCATCACCAAATGACCATTCCCACTGGGCAATATTTCCCCGCGACTTATCTTCAAATCTAGGCTGCAATGGATTTGCACAATCATTGACAACATTAAAGTCAGCTATAACTCCTTTGATCTTGATCAAACCGGTTTCAGTTACAGTCAAAGGGCAGCCATTATCATAAACAGTCAGACTAACATTATGTAAACCAAGTTCTTTGAAGATCCTGGAAGGATTTCTCTCCAAGGAGGAATCGCCTGTTGAAAATTTCCATTTGAAACCAGTAGGTTCCGGACCAACACCAGTCCTATTGTAGAAAAAGTCAAATGCTGAATTTGCACAGTCCTCATATTTGTCTGCACTGATGACAAAAGGTGTTGGGGTGACCCCTACTTTAACCGGCCAGCTGTAGGACTTCTCACAATATGGAGGAGCCGTTATGGTTAGCTTTATTTGATAAATACCTCGTTGATTAAAAACAAAAGATGGTGGAGATGTTGGAGATATTGTAGTAGCAGTCTGAACTGTTGAACCCGCTTCATCCAACACTTCCCAGATCCATTTTTTGATATCGTCCTGTATGTTAAAGACTAAATTTGGAGTAACCACAAGTCCAACGCAACCACTATCCGGAAGATTTTTCGAAATGATTTTCGGAAACTGAAGAGATATAGCAGAACTGTTATCAGCAACTTTTGTAATCTGACATCCCTTGTCGGTTTTGATTGTCAGTATAGGCAAAAAATACCCTTCCTTTTTGTAGATATGCTGATAAACGTTTGACGATGTAGTGAACTTTCTATTGAACACGTCTCCGAACTCCCAAATTCGCTCTGTAATTATGCCTCCAGGATCTGGAGTCTGATCTGTAAAGTTGACTACCAAAGGTGTATCACACCCAACAGTAACATCAGATATGAATACAGGAACAGGAGCTGGATGAATAGTTATATTTTTTTCTACAGTGTAGATA
>JBKCFW010000088.1:0-5438 GCA_046303675.1 bacterium | reverse complement strand
ACAATTTCTTTGGCTTTGCCCAATAATCCCTTTATTGTTTGTGCAGAAGTGTCAATTGAGAATATTAGTGAAGCAAAGAATAAAAAATATTTCATGATGTATATATGTTGTACAAAGTTAAATTATAAAACATCTATAAATAGTTGTAGTAATATTTATTGTTAGTTAAAATTGATGGCATCATATTAACATAAACTGTGAGGCTACAAATAAATTGTTTGATTCTAGTTCTCCTATTTATTACTTTAGCATACAAAAGCACACATGGAAAAGGTTAAACAGTATTTTTATTTTTTACCATCGTTTTTATTCATCGTTACAGCCATTCTCAAGTTTACTACTCCAGCTGCAGAAATTGCTAAAAATTCACCTCCCGGTATGGCAGAGAAAGTGTTTTATTTAGGAGTTCTTCAGTTATTGTGTGTTGCACTTTTTTTGATCAAGCGTACGATGAGTGTTGGGTTTTTTCTGATCTGTAGTTACCTCGGTGGAGCAATGGCCGTGAATTTGACTACTGGTCAGGATGCAATTCCACCAGCTATTTTTCTTGCTTTATTTTGGATTGCCATGTATCTGAAAAAATCAGATCTTTTCATTTTGCCGAAGCAGTAGATGATTACACCTGAGCATTGTATTTGACAAAGACTTTTTCGCCAGTCTTTAAAGAATCTTTTTGGGTTTGAATGATCAATGTAAGGTCATCAATTGCTGCATGAACCATTGAGTATCCCCCATAGAAGAGGCTCTTCTTAACAACGGCTTCTATAGTATTCGTAGCTTGATCCACGATTGAAAGCTGTTCAGGTCTGATGAAAAGAGGAAACAACGTATTGTTTATGCCCCACTGATGTAAGATATAGATATGATTTTCATTCAGCATGCTGTAGTCGCCCATGATACCTGCCGTGTATTCATTTTTTGGAGAATAGTATACTTCCTTAGGTACTCCTTGTTGAACAATGGCTCCACTTTTTAGAATGATCATTTTATTCGCCCACGATAATACATCAATAGGATCATGTGACACGAGGATACAAGTAATGTGGAGCAGATCACTAAGTTGGCGAATGACTTCGGTGATGATATTTTTATGAGACCGGTCAAGATTGGTGAAAGGCTCATCGAGTATCAATAATTGTGGTTTAGTGATCAGTAATCGAGCTAGTGCGATACGTTGTTTTTCTCCACCTGAGAGTTGATCCGTTCTTCTCTGGACGAGGTGTTGGATTTGACATACCTCAAATATTTTTCCTGCTTCTTGGTCGTTAAGCTGACTTGCCATTTCAAGCAGCTCAATTACTCGATAGTTGTTCCGAAGTTCAAAATGTTGAGACAAATAGGCGATGCCCTTGTGACCAGGAATGAGCACTTCATCCGGGGGTAATATTTTTTCACTATTGAACAGCACATGTCCCCTGTCTGCTTTCAAATAGCCTGAAATAATTTTCATAAGGCTACTCTTGCCAGAGCCTGTTTCTCCCATCAAGGCAAGTTTTTGCCCCCTCATTAATGCAAGAGTGATGTCTTTTACGACGGCTCTTTCTCCCTCAAATTTGCTGATTTGATTTACCTCAAGAAAGCTCATTAATTGCTGTTGACATGAATAGTGCCCAAAAATAAGTATTCTTTCATCTAAGAACTATTAAATGATTTATCATAGCATATCATCTATTCTAAACTATTTTATAAATAATATTTTTAGATGGCATCATTATTTTATAAAAAGCTATTTTTAGCTGACAAATATTTTAGACTCACCTTCATTCAATGTAATTTTCCAATGACTCATTTTTATACCAAGTTACTATGAAAACATTGAAGCCGTCCTACAGTTTAGTTATCTCCTTTTTTCTCATCCTGCTTTTTAATGCTTGTTCTAAAAATTTAATTACAGGGTCACGCCAATTTCTTCTTCTTCCAGAATCAGAGGTTCAGGCAATGGCACTCGCACAATACAACCAATTTATTTCTGATAATAAAGTTCTTGATTCAAGGGTGAATCGTGAAGCCTCACGTGTAAAAGAAATAGGCGCTAGGATTTCTGATGCAATCACAAAATATTATTCTGAAAAAGGGAACTCTAGCGTTTTTGATGGGTATAAGTGGGAGTATAATTTGGTCGACAGTAAAGAGGTAAATGCATGGTGTATGCCTGGTGGGAAAATTGTTGTCTATACCGGCTTATTACCCATAACAAAAAATGAGGATGCACTAGCCGTTGTAATCGGCCATGAGATTGCCCATGCCATTGCAAAACATGGTAATCAACGTATGAGTGAAGGAATAGTCCAGCAATTTGGAAGTATTGCCTTATCTGCCGCATTAGCAAGTAAACCCGAGGCAACACAAGATATTTTTTTAACAGCCTATGGGGTTGGGTCTACCGTTGGAATCATGTTACCGCACAGTCGGAAGCAGGAGCTAGAGGCTGATAAGTTTGGCTTAAGATTTGCTGCTCTCGCAGGATATAATATTCGAGAAGCAGTACCTTTATGGACGCGTATGAAAAACATGAAGGGCGATCAGCAGCCACCTGTTTTTTTGAGTACGCACCCATCAGATGATCAACGAATAAGGTCGATCAGCAATATGATGAATCAGACAATAAAAGATTACTACCGACCATACAGGAAGTAATTTGAGCGTCGTTAAAACTTTTTAAAGATCAGGTATCTGGATTCTCTTACTGTCAGTTTATTTTAAATGTTTTGAAAAAAGATGTTATGCTAAAAAAAATTATTTTGATTTTCTCTTCGCTCTTAATCATTACTGCAGGGCTATTATTTACTGACAGGTTCTCTCATCTGAAGAACTTTGCTGTATGGGGTGTGCATACTATTCATGATTATAAGACACATCCGGTGAGAACTGTAGAAGCTGCTGATAAACCTCAGTTTTGGTCACAGGATTCTCTTTATAATAAAGCTGTTTTGTCTGATTCTATTTTGAAGAAAATAGATGGATATAATACACATGCATTTTTAGTTTTTCAAGATGGCAAATTATTGTTCGAAAGGTATTGGGATAATTATACTCCTCAAACTTTAAGTGGTTCTTTCTCTGCTGCAAAAAGTATAATTTCTTTATTGATTGGTATTGCGCTTGATGAAGGCAAGATCAAGTCGTTGGATGACAAGGCGGGAGATTATTTACCTCACTTTAAGACCAATGGTCTTGAGAAGATCCGGATCAAAGATCTGCTCACTATGAGTTCGGGCACTAACTATGACGAGTCTGACAAAGGATATTTCAGTATGAATGCCAGCGCCTACTATGGCGATGATGAAGCTTATATGGTAAGCAATATGGAGAAAAAAGAAGACCCAGGTGTTTTCTGGCAATACAGAAGTGGGGATACGCAAGTGTTGGGATTGATTGTTTCACATGTATTTGGTAAATCAATTTCTGAGTTGGTTTCGGAACGCTTCATGAAGCCTATGGGTGCAGAGGCTGACGCACTTTGGCTACTTGATGGCGATCAGAAAAATGAAAAAGCGTTTTGCTGTTTTAATGCTGTTGCAAGAGATTATGCTCGTTTTGGCCAGCTGATTCTTAACAAAGGAAAGTGGAATGGGAAACAGATTGTTTCAGAAAAGTACATTGCAGAAGCAACAGCTCCGGCAACATATTTGAAAGATCGATCAGAGAATAATAGTCCAGTTGATTATTACGGATTTCAATATTGGATGATAGATCATAAAGGCATACATGCAGTTTCTCAAAATGGTTTATTCGGTCAGTATGTCTATATCATTCCGAAAAAAAATGCAGTTGTAGTTCGTCTAGGTGAATCAACTGTTGAAAAACCGATTCATCATCATCAGCCGGAAAACTTTGTGTATCTGGATGCAGCAATCGAGATATTACGCTAATAAAAAACGTCAGGTGCATTTGTGATTTTCTGTGGTTTACAGTTTATCGCTTGCACCTGACGTTATTGATCAATTAACTTTATTTCAATTCCCAGCCGTTTCTGTACTCACGGGTTACAAATTGATTTGCCTCTTCGAAATTGGTGATCTTCATGTTGATACCATCCCAAAGAAGTTTCATTCTGCCGTGGAAGTCAATATCACCTTTTTCATTCTTGCTCTTATGCATATAGCTTCTGATCGCCAGATTTCCCATAAGAACAGTCTCGGTCATTGGACCTGAATAATCGAATGAAGATGAGAGTGCTTTATGTTCTTTGCTGTTGAATCCTGCTTTACATGCTTCTGTCCAATAGATCTGATGCCCGTATTCAGGAAGATCTTTTGGCGCATTAGGTCCGGCCGGAGGCATTTCTATTTTTTCTCCACTGTTGAGATAGATTTTAGGATTATTTCCATACATGCCGATGGTCATCAATCCTTTTGTACCATGAAGGATAATTCCGTTTTGTCCACCGTCATCACTGATTGGTTCGTTAGCAGGAATAAGATCAGGGTGCATCGGGCGAATTCCGCCATCCATCCAGATCATCTTAACTTCAGACTTATTCTTTTTTGTTGCAGGGAATTTGATTTGTACGTGAGAAGTAGGCGGACAAACTTCAGGGATGTGTTCCGGTGTCCAGTCTTTTATAAATACAGCACCAACATTGCATTCAACTTCAGTAGGATAACCCAAGCCCAGTATTCTGAAAGGGGAGTCAATTGTGTGACAGCCTATATCACCCAGTGCGCCTGTTCCGAAATTCCACCATCCTCTCCATTTGAATGGGTGATAGAGTGGGTGATAATCCACATAAGAAGCCGGGCCAAGCCAGATATCCCAGTCGGCAGCAGACATCGTTTCAGGGAGAGCAGGCTTGTCCTTTGGCACAGGAATTCCTTGTGGCCATACTGGTCTGTTTGTCCAGATGTTCACTGTATGCACGGTTCCGATCAAGCCCTTTTCAAACCAGTCCACCGCCACTTTTTGTGCGGGGTTTGAAGATCCTTGGTTCCCCATTTGGGTCACCACCTTATTTTTTCTTGCAGCTTCAGTTAGTTTTCTGGCTTCAGCAATATTATGTGTAAGTGGCTTCTGTACGTATACATGTTTACCCATCTCCATACAGGCCAATGCTGCATAGGCATGGAAATGATCAGGGGTGGATATGGTTACTGCATCAATGTCTTTGCCTGATTTTTCAAGCATCACACGGAAGTCGCGATATTTTTGTGCATTAGGGAATCTCTTTATACTATCCTGACACTTTCCCCAGTCAACATCTGCAAAGGCCACTACATTATTGACTCCATTATTATAGGCATTGAATAAATCGGAACTTCCTTTTCCTCCAGCTCCAATGGCTGCAATGTTTAATTTATCACTAGGGGCTGTGTACCCTTTGCCTATTACGTGGCGCGGGACGATAAAAAATCCAGCAGCAGCAAGTGAGCTCTGTTTGATAAAATTTCTTCTGTTTTTTGAATTCTTCGACATGATATTAAAGTTGGTTGAGCATGAAT
>JBKCFW010000087.1:0-8732 GCA_046303675.1 bacterium | reverse complement strand
TTGGTCCCGTAGTTCAATGGATAGAATAGAAGTTTCCTAAACTTTTGATACAGGTTCGATTCCTGTCGGGACTACTTGTTATTTTCTATAATTGTAGTTGTGTTAAAGAATAAGATTCACCCATCTTGCCTTTCGCAGGAAGCCTTATTCTCCAAATCTATGACTGACCTTTCGATTACTGTCGTGATCCCGCTAAAATGATTAGTTTTAACATGGAATTTTCTTTTTTTGTAACTTAGGATTGAAAAAAATTTATGGGCAAAAGTTTTGTTTTCATTCTCCTGGAAACGAGCTATAGGCCGCTTTGGTCTTCGATCAGCTTTTGCCCAAAAAACAGGAATCTCAACAACCAAAAGTGGGGTCGAAAGAAAAATTGCAAGTATCCTTTTGAGGTTTCTTTTTGACAAGAAACGTTAAATAAACAATAAAGATGAACTTATTTAAACCTGCCGCGATCTATATTGGATTCAACTGGCTGTCAGGCAGGCTCGATGAATACATTGCAGAAATTGATGAGCTCGACAATGAAAAGAAATTAAGAGTAAAAAAAATACTTGAAAAAACCGATGACCCCCAATTGGTTTCTACCGTAAATGATTATTTCGATAAAAGAAAACCGATAGAGGAAATCGTCGAGGAAATAATGAATCACCATCAGACGAAAATGCTGATAGGAAATGCAATTAGCGACCATAGGTTTACAGAGAGTGAAATAGTTGCCCTGTTGGAATCTGTATGGAGATCGGGGCTTCAGTCAGAGTATGACAGATTAAATGAAAGCAAGTTCTCAAAAATATTAAAAGGTATAACCAATTCCCGTCAGGTGATTTTTTTTACTCAACCACTTGGGTTTTTCATACTGCTTTTTGCCTGTATGGTTCAACTTGCCAGCTTTCAATATTTACGAAATCATTTTAGCAGAAAAGAATTTACTGGAATAAAAATATGGCCTCCTGTCGCTTGGTTTTACGCGGTTGATGATTTAGTTAATCACCATTCAAAGAAGATAACCGATTCAGTGATATATGCAGACCTGAATAAATCAGTATATCATTTACAAACGATTATTGACTCGAATATTAATAGCGATGTCAATAATATACTTATGAATAAGTCAGAACATTTATATGCATTATACGATCTTCACAATAGGATAATAAACAACTATGACAGTACTGGGATAAAGAAGTTTGGATCGGCTTTTAAATTCAATGCCGCCGCCATGTTTTACGGTAAACAAGGCATTTTTGCCACATTGAAAAATTATGCAGAGACCGATAAGTTCAACTACCTTGAGTTGACCAAATATATCGACCTGAGAAGTGAGTCAAGGGGTGATTCTATTTATTCGAGAATTATTACAAATATTGACAGCCTCAACAGTAGGATGATCACAGAATCGGTCAGAGACCTGAATATAAAGGCAATGGACCATGGAACTAGAAAGGTCTTACTTGATGAACTTGATCGGGCCAGTCAAAATAACTTTCAAAGGGCTGAGTTACAGACGGAACTTTTCAAAAAAATATTCACGTTCAAAAAAAATGATTTCTTTTAATATGATTAAAATACAAATTAGAGGATTATTACTGCTAATTTCTATTGTTATATATTTTCTGCTGTTGTATTATATGAACGGGACTATAGTATTTTATAAACCCTCCCTAGCTTCCACGCTTTATGGTCTTGAGATACTTGTATATCTTCTCTTTTTTCTTTTTTTAGTCTTAAATCCTGGTTTTCGATTTAAGTTCTTATATAAATTATTTATTTTAAGCTCTGTTTGGCTATTCACAGCCTATTATTTGGATAATGTGGGAAACTGGTCTGAATCTAGTCTAATTATGTCTTCAGGCCTGAAAGCTCCGTGGTTACTTAATGTACAAACGGTTTTTTTAGCTATTTATGCCATTTATGCCATTTATTCAAATTTCAATGATCCAAGAGTGAGGTGCCCACATTGCAGAAAGTTAAATGATTTTGAAATCGAAGGCCATGAAGCTGAATTATTAAATATGAAAACCAGCAAGGATTTAACGCATGGTAGAATCACAAACAAAGGGGAATTAGACAGAAGATACAACTCGGAATTTGAAATTGTTAACACCTATTATTACAAAGGTGTATGTTCTTTTTGCCACAATGATTTTAATTTTACTAAGGAATCATCTTATAGTAAATCGGTCTGAGCTGCTAGCCTAGTAGGTTTTGTGCTTGATTTTGATAAAGAAAAAAAGGGGGGGAGGGGAGTTTAAAAAAACAATTAAAGATCAATAAAAGAGGTCAAATCAGCCCTGATTTCGTTAGAACTAGCGGTAGTCAAGCCTATATCAAAAGACGAAGTAAAAGCTTTATTATTGTACGTGAAAGAATGAAACCGATGCTTAATATATAGTTTATAAGGTATTTACAAATGCAATAAACACTGATCAATTTACCGTTTTAGCATAATGCTTCTGATTGCACAGCTCATAGAATAGAATTACTTAATCTATTTTGCTGAATAAAACTACTAACCAAGAGAGCTCACTTGGAAATGTAGAAATCACTCTTATTTCACAAAAATATTGACATGCCAATTTATGTTGAAAATATATTTTTTGATTTTTTTATGATTTCTATGATAGCATCATCTATTCTCCCTTAAAAATACCTTTAGATTTTGCTTGGTCGATTGCGCAATCATAGCTGCAACACACAAAATGTTCAGCGTACTCTTTCCAAAATTTTCCATTATGGATATTTCCCGAAACCCCTCCACATTCAGTCCAGTTTGAGACTTCATGCTCATACCCTACTTCATTGTACAAATAAGTATAACCCCAATTAGTAAATGTTCGATCACAATAACTACACACCCTATTTTTTTTAGGGCCATAAAGCTCCTTATTACAAGTATTACATCTTATAATTTCAGAATAGTCAGCTTGTGTAGTCCCTCCAGTTGTACCGGAATCATTAGATCCAAAAGCAAGGAGTAAATAAAATGCTGCAACTATTGATGAAAATAAAATCTTAAAATAATTTTTCATTATAAACTGAGTTTTGGTTTTAAAATTAATTTATTCAATATGAAACCCAAAGCGATCATGGCTAGGTCCATAAAATCAAATGTGCCTGGCAATATTTTCAATCCTTGTAGTATCTCATATGAAAGACAAAAGAAGACTGCTAGATATTGCCAGAGATTAGATCTTTCACTCCATAAAAATGAATAAGATGCTATAAAAGAGTATGACCAAAGTCCATCTGGAGCTGAATAGTATATCCAAGACGGAATATTACTCTTTAAATCAATAAATTGATTTCTAACTATCATTAATTGATTTTCTATTCCGAATACTGAAAACAATTCAATTACTTTCAAGTGTTCTGACCTAAATAGTAAATATAATATTGCACCTAGAGCGAGCGGCAAAAAAGAATGAATCAGAACCAATCTTAATTTCATTAAAAGTTATTTGCTAATTAAATTTAATACTTTTTTCAATTATTATAAATTTTTTCTGAATGCTCCAAAGTATCCAATATGATATATAATTTTTTGATTGACTGAAATTTATCCTAGTAATAACAAGATAAAGTCTAGTATAATATGTATACAATAATTTATTCGGAAAAAAGTATTCAAATAATAAATCAAATTGATGATTTAAGCTGATTTAAAGCAAGTAAATAATTATTTCTTTATGCACCTGACATAATAACCATGACTCTTTTCAGTAGCCCAGTTTTTAACTTCGCAGCTGTCGTCGAAGTAAATGCAAAAAGATTCATATTTGGAAGATTCTGATGAAGTCCAGAATCCGTTAGAAAATCTGTCACCGAAATGAACGACCCCATATAAATTCATCCCACCTCCTAACAAAATATTCAATTTTCCTTTATTCTGGGATGAATTAAAACCAGCTTGATCACTTTTTAAAATACAACCCGCTTCGGATTTTCCGCCGGAATTTTCAATCAATTGCTGCCAATCCTGCAAAGAAGCAATTTCCCAACCTTCTGGAGCAAGCCCTCTTTTATCATTGACAGCATACCAATTATAGAGGTATCCATAGTTTTTCCCATTGATGGATCTGTTTTCAAGATATGCCCATGCTGGGATCTTGTGTAAGTTTGCCTTTTTCCACTCTTCAGGATTTCTCACAAATAAAATCGTATCACCATTACGAAATATTTTTTCAGATAGATTCCTGTCTGACCATACCTGATGACCGATAGAAATGGAATGATAAGGTGAATCAAGAATCGGAAATCGTTCCGTTAGATCCAGATCTCCATCAGAACTCGTACTTGACAAAATGCATCTCACTGGCATCCCAATACCCCATGTCCCAGAAGCATTACGATACATTGGTCCACTTTTTGAAATACTCCTGCACCAATTTGACTCGCCAAAATAATTTGTTGAACTCCACCAACTGTTGCTTTCACCAGTACCCCAGAAACCATCAAGATTGCATGAACCTGGACTTTTATTAAAAAAAGATCCCTTTATTTTCATTAATTTATTTTTTTTAAACATGGGGATTTCATTTAGCTTCTGTCCTCCAGTGATCTCATCTCCAAGAAAATTAGCTAAAACCTCCCAATCATAATCCGTAGGGATCGACCATCCTATGGGAGCGAGTCCCCGGGGGTCAAAAACAGCATAAAAATTATATAACCGGCCAAGATCACGATTTGCATCATCGAATTCAGGATAGCACCAAGCAGCTAATTTATTGTCTAGCGCTTGTCTCCACTCTCGCATCGATCTTGCCTGAAAAATCGTATCCCCATTTTGAAGTTTATTAACATCCAGGTTTTCTGTCATCCACACCTGATCACCCAATTTTAATACAATAGAATTACTAATTTTTTTTTGGGATATAGCATTTGAAACAATAGTAAACATCAACGAGGTAAGAATCATGATTCTATATGATAATCTGACTAACATAACTACATTCGTTTGTTGATCAATGCCAAATTATTACCATTAACAGACTTTTTAAAATATAAATTGTTATAAAATTGCCAATTCATCAACCATAGCACATTATTATGATAATTAAAAATTAAAACAGAATTATAAAATTTCTGTCAAAGAAGAACGCTAGATTCACTTTATAAAATCACCAGAACCAAAATATCAATTTCTTTTCCCTTCAAATGATTTGAATTATCTACACCTTTTGGTAATAGTGGCAATGCTAAACTTTTTATACTATTGAAATTGTGGCCATTGGGCATATCTATAAAACTAAAAAAGGGAACTTTATTTTTTTGGAAATATTTTTGTAGACTACCCTGAAAAAATCGTTAAATTATAGAAAAATCTCGCTTAAAAGACATAGCTTAACATGAATAAAATTTAAAACATGAAACTAATAAAGTCACCCATTTTTGCAACAATAACGTGGATGATGGCACTGTTCAGTGCATTTTTTTCGTCGGTTTGGTTTGATAGTGGAAACATTTTCATATTATTATTCATAATATCTTTAGTTTTATTTATTGTTTTTTTGGGCATTCATATATACCTAAAGAATTGGAAATATGTTCTGTTCAATTTACTAATACTTTGGGCTTTATTATTATTTGTAATATACAAAATATCAGTAATGAAAGTATATAAATAAATACACTAGCCCAAGTGTATTAATAAAAAATAGGAGAAGTTTTCAAGATGACTTAAAATAAAACTTTTGCAAGGGCAATATTTACCTTGATTTATAAAATTTAAGAGGCTTGGGCATAATACATAATTCAATATTTAAAGTCACAGCTACATTGATCTATAATTCAAAAGGCGTATCTAAATCTCTCACAATTTTATTGGGACCAACGGCAATTTTGCTTAATTTTTCTATTTTTAAAATAATAAAGGTTATTGGGAATAATTCATGACAGCTATTTTAATAATATCCATCATTATGTTAAAATCAAACTCAAAATAATTCGAACTCAGAATTGTCGGGACTATTTAATTTATCTTCACCTATTATTAGGCATTTTTAATTAGCTGTAATATGAAAACATTTTTGAACCATTTCATATTTTACAAAACATTTATTCTCTTCTCTTAATGCTTTTAAAACGTTGATAAATAAAGCTCTTTGCCGAGGATAATTAGCAAAATTAATATACCCAATATCAAAAGTTTTCCCTTTAAGATGTGCACTATTTTTTATTGCATTGTTATTATCTTGTTTAAGTCTTTTAATAGACTCAATAGTTCGCGTTGCACTAGTTATTTCAAATGGTATATACTTTAATCCTGCTTTCTCAATTTCACTCACATATAATCTACTAATATTTAATAACAAATCAGCTGCTTTGGGTAGCAATAATGGATCGGAATAATCCATATCTCGTACTATATAATAATCATTTGTAGTTATTTTTTTCAGTACTCCTTTAGATTCCAAATTTCTTAATGCTACACTATTTTTTTGACTTTTTATACCTTCTTTTTTATAGGCAAGTTCATGAACCGATATACCATCGGTAAATAGCTGATCACAAGATTCACATGGAGCAGTAGATAGATTTATTATTTTACTACTAGTAAAAAAAGACACTATTTTATTTTTAATTCTGTAGCGATATGGATATAAAATAATTATAGTTACTCCAGAAAAAACAAAAAAAGTGAAAACAATAATTTTAACTCCTGTGCTTATCTTATTATTTCTCATAGTATCTAGTAGTCTTTTTTTATGAATTATTTCAATTATAAGGAAATCACATATTAGATATTCATTAAAGATAGACTAACCATTTTAATCTATATATGATTTCAGTTTTTATTGCTAGGCTTCTTATATGTCTACTTATATAAAACATTTACATGCATAAAAATTTACTTTTGAAAGTACCCTTTCTTAAAGCAGATATATCAGTTTAGAGAATAAGTATGAAATTGAACAAAATAAAAGTTTCAATAAGGCTACAAAGCCTACCATATTGTTATATAAAATAATAATATTTTTAAAAATAGTAAGTCGACTAAATAATTCAAAATCGCCTTCAAGTCGCTTTTATTCCGTGAGAACCAGCCTTGGTCAAGTTTACTTTATTTTCGGGTTAATAATAATGGTTTTGAATAGTTATATTTAGATTAAATAATAGATCACATGAATTTTCTTCGATCTTTCCCCATATATCTTTTCTTAGCGGTATTGTTGATAGCCTGCGGTAAAAAAACCACCCCGCCGCTTCTCGATACAATCACATCCCCACAACTGACTATCAGTACGCTGCTGACAAACTATGAAATTATATGGGGATTCGATTTTCTTCCCAATGGCGATCTGTTGTTCACGGAAAAGCGAGGAAAGGTCTATCGTTATAGCAATGGGATTACAACTGAATTGATTGGATTTCCGGCAGTGCGTATAGGTGGTCAGGGAGGATTGCTAGATATAAAAGTGCATCCCGATTATGCCAGTAATGGATGGGTATATGCCTGCTATGCAGCGAACGCAACTGATGGCAGTGGCGAGTTGAGGCTTATTCGTTTTAAGATCTCGGGCAATTCCATACAAAACATCGAAGCTATTTTTCAAAGCGGTGGCGGTAATACCTGGAGTGGTCATTACGGATCGCGCATTGCCTTTGATGGTAATCGAATGCTTTACCTTTCTGTGGGTGAAGGTGGCTCGGGTAGCTATGGTGGGGCCACAGCCAGCAACAGAAATGCATCGAATACTTCTTCTAATTGGGGAAAGATCCATCGGATGAATGCCACAGGCGGCATTCCGGCCGACAACCCTGTATTGCCAGGCCAAACTGCGGCTTCTACCATTTTTTGCTACGGAATTCGTAATCCTCAGGGCATGATTATTCACCCTACTTCGGGAGTCATTTGGGAATCGGAGCATGGACCCAAGGGCGGTGATGAAATTAATCTTATAACTCGTGGTGCCAATTATGGTTGGCCCTTTTATTCGCTGGGTAACAATTACGACAATACTACCATTTCACAGGGACATTCAGCCTCGGGTATTGTAGCGCCGATATATTATTGGACTCCTTCTGTGGGGGTTTCAGGCATGGCCTTTATTACACATAGTTCATTCAAGTCTTGGAATGGAAATCTATTGGTTGGCGGACTAGCCGCGCAAAAACTGTATCGCTGTGTGGTGAACGGCACGACTATATCTCAAGCATCTATAATTGAAGGTATAAGTGGGAGAGTTCGGCACGTAGCGCAAGCGCCAAATGGTTCAGTTTATGTTGCCATAGAGGGTCCGGGAAGAATTGTAGAGATCAAGGCACAGTAAATTATGCCTGGAGCACTCGATTTTTATTTATATACAGCAACATGCTCGATCAACCTTACATTTCCATTTAGATGTTTCCTTAAATTTGAAGACCTGATGAAATAGTTTCTATAGTCTAAAGATTGTTTTAAAGGTCTTTTGATCAAGATAAATACGGCAGGTATCATTTATTAATGAACAATCGATTTTAAATGTTTCATTTGTACCTAGTATCGTTCTTTGATAAGTAATTGACCATTTATTCTTTCCTGTTTCCCTTATTCCAGCCCGTTTCATGGCATAACCGAATTCTCCGTTTTCTAGGTCTGTTTTTAATCCTTTCTGCCCTTTTGTTTTTAGGTATTCGCCATAAAAGAAAGGGATCATTTTATCATATTGCTGGTTTTTATGGAGTACCTGCAAGTAAGTTAAAATGTCAGTGTTATAAAAACACAAAGGATTTCTGTACAGGCAGTTATT
>JBKCFW010000086.1:0-2599 GCA_046303675.1 bacterium | reverse complement strand
TGCTGACCCTGTTTGCCTGCAGAAATTGCAGAGTTCCAGTGGCCACATTGATTGTTGTTTGTGCTGATAAAGAAGTAGCAAACAAAAAAAGAACTAATGATAAAATAAAAGTCATTATTCGATCATCACCGAATTTGCATTTCCGTACAAAACGCAAAACGGGCATGGGTATTATTCTGTTTGCTACAATCAAAGCTGGATGTACAATCTTATGTACGCTATAAAATTACCCAATATTAACGCTCGTCATACATATATTGTTATTAAAGAATAAGAAAGACATAAAAATAGGAATAATATTAAGCCAAGTAGTGATCTTATAAACCACCAGCCATAGATATTGATGTTATCTGTCCTGCTGATGCAAATCATCTTTTACACAGATAAGCCGATAGAATTTTGTGGCATAAATTTTTGACTATGAAATCATCATTCCTAGGGTTTATTTTTTTGCTTTCAATCACAACAATAGTTGCTCAGGATCAGGAAAGGGACAGAGATCGTCTTCATACAGAAGAAAAACTCAGGCTTCAAGACAGGCTACTTATTAAAAACGGTGAAGTGTTCAGGATACAGAATCAGCAACAGACCAAATTACAAAATCAGCTCACATTAGAGAATGGTACGATCGTATATCCGGATGGTTCCATACAAAAGAGAAATCGTGATCGGATTCAATTGAAAGATGGCGAATGCCTGTCTATGAATGGTAAGAAATATAAAAATGAAGATCGTTTCATGAACAGGGTAAGAAGCAAAGAACGACAAATGGAGCGAAGAGAACAACATCGCGCCGAAAGAATACAAAGTGGTAAAGTGCCTATGGAAAGGCGCTCAGAAAGAATCCAGAACCGAAGCGGAAAAGGAAAACCATGAAAAAGAAATTGAATCTTTATGTATTAACCACACTGCTGTTCATGATCAATATCAACTACTGTATCGCTCAAGATCCTGCCAGTAAAGAAATATTGAATACAAGAAAGTACAAGGAATCTGCATTTCGTATTGGGGTGAATTATTCCAATGATTACGTTTATGCAGGCAGAAAAGATTCTATTGCTTCGCCATACATAACACCTTATCTATCCTATTTTCACAAATCAGGATTTTTCACCAGGGCTTCAATTTCATACTTGACAGCAAAATCAGAAGCCCGAATCGATCTTTCCTCGCTAATGCTTGGTTACAGTTTCAACGGAGAATATCTATTCGGAGGCGTGAATACGAATATATTTTTCTTCAATGCAAAAAGTTATGCTGTTCAATCAGAGATCAATGCTTCAGCTAATGGATATCTGGGATATGGTATCAGCGGTTTCGACCTTAGTGTTGATATCAGTACCTTGATCGGCAAGGAGCTTGATATCATGACTGGTGTAGAACTAAGTAAATCGATTTATGCTGACAAGGATCGGGTACAGATCAGTCCAACTATCTACACCATTGCCGGAACGCAGCACTATTATAACGAATACTATGTAATACGTGGCAGCAATTCCGTGTCCAGATCAGGCAGAAAAGGAAGGGGAGGCTCAATAACACAGCCTGTTACACAAACAACTGTGATGATCAATGAATCATCAGCCTTCAAATTGCTAGCAGTTGACTTAAGCATGCCCATTCATTACACCATCAACAAAGTACGGTTATCATTTCTCCCTGCATATGCTATCCCAATTAACCCATCATCTATCACAATCGACCAAACCACCAAGACTGAGGATATTAAGAATGTCTTCTATTTTACAGTGGGCATAAGTATAAAAATATAAATCAATGCTGAATTTGAAAGAGTCCAATTATAACAATATCTTCAGGTAAGACTGAAGCTATTGTTATGATTAAAATTGTTTGTTTGATTGCTATTGCATGTTTAATGCTTTCATGCTCGAACACAAAAAAAGAAAACTGGATATCACTGTTCAATGGTAAAGACATCAGCAACTGGACCGTAAAGATTCATCATCATGATGTGGGTGATAATTATGGGAATACATTTCGGGTGGAGGATAGCATGATCAAGATTCGATATGATCAGTATGATGAGTTTAACGATCGATTCGGACACCTTTACTACAACACACCCTACTCTCACTTTAAACTGAAATTTGATTATCGCTTTACAGGTATATGGAGAAAAGATGCACCTGAATACACTGAATTGAATTCGGGGGTGATGTATCATTCGCAAGACCCAAGAACGATGCTGAAAGAACAGGACTGGCCTATCTCGGTTGAGTTTCAGTTGCTCGCGGGACTAGAAAGAAATACAGCCAGGGTCGAGGGACGAGGGACAAGGGACAAGGGGAACAGCCAACTAGACAGCTTGCCAAGACCCACAGGCAATATGTGTTCGCCAGGGACAGACGTGGTGTTTGAAGGGAAAATAGATCCTAGACATTGCATCAACTCTTCATCTAACACTTATTACGGGAATCAGTGGGTGCATGCTGAATTGATCGTACTAGGCGATTCACTCGTTACACATATCATCAATGGTGATACCGTGCTGCAATATTCCAAACCACAGATCGGTGGCGGAGTTGCAAACAGATATGACCCAAAGATCAAGATAGATGGAAAGTTACTAAAAGAGGGC
>JBKCFW010000085.1:0-19610 GCA_046303675.1 bacterium | reverse complement strand
CTCAGCTACCTATGCGATCAGGTTGATCAAGGACGATGTATTGCCTGAAACAATCTCCTGGAGCAAGAACCTTCCCGGTAAAAATGGAGTAACTGAACTTCAGACAGGTAAGAAATTGAAATATAAAATAAACGGAAATACAGTAACCGTTGAACTGCCAGCCAACCTTCGTCAGGCGCTTGGTAAGACCCCCGCTATTGCTTTGTCATTTTAATTTGATACTGTAGCTGAAAAGCTGAAATACAAATAGAGAAAGGTGTGGATACAAAACGGTTCACACCTTTTTAATTTCTTGTGATCAAGCTTGATTTTTTTATTGATTACGAAGTATCTTGTAAATCTATTTACATCACATAAATATCAACAATGCAAGTTTTAAATAAACATACCATAAAAGAGATAGTTGCAAGGCAAGGACTCAGCCTTCCAGGAAGTGAGGAATTGAATTATCCTGAGCGTGTTCTTCAATTTGGAACTGGTGTTTTATTGCGTGCATTACCTGATCACTTTATTGATCAGGCAAACAAGCATGGAAAATTCAAAGGGAGGGTGGTGGTTGTAAAATCAACTGCAGCTGGATCTTCAGATGAATTCAATCAGCAAGATGGATTGTATACAATTTGTATCAGAGGACTGCAGAATGGAGATGTTGTTGATCAAACAAGTGTCAACGGAGCGATCAGTCGCGTATTATCTGCAAAAGATCAATGGCAGGATATTCTTGAATTTGCAACCAGTGCTGATCTACAAGTTGTTATTTCAAATACAACAGAGGTTGGAATTGCCATGTCTGATGATAAGATCACTGATGCACCTCCAGCCTCTTATCCAGGAAAACTTCTTGCTGTCTTATATAACAGGTACAAGCATTTTTCAGGAAGTCCGAATGCTGGTCTTGTCATCATCCCCACTGAGCTGATAGAAGAGAATGGAACAAAGCTCAAGAAGATCATACACGATCTTGCTGTTAACAATAGCTTGGATCAGGCATTTATTGCTTGGCTTATTGAGCATAATCATTTCTGTAATTCGCTGGTGGACAGAATTGTTCCGGGGAAGATGTCTGCTGATGCACAAGCTGTAAAAGAGTCTGAACTGGGCTACAGTGATCAGCTGATGATCATGGCAGAGCCCTTCAGTTTATGGGCCATTGAGTCAACTGATGAAAGAGTAAAAAGAACACTATCATTTGCCAATTCCGAAGCCGGATGCATTATTGTTGATGATATATACAAATACAAAGAGCTTAAGCTCAGGTTACTCAATGGAACACATAGCTTTTCATGTGCATTGGCGCTATTGGCAGGATTTGGACTGGTCAGAGAGGCAATGGCAGATGAGCGGATGAATGCATTTGTAAAGAATCTGATGATGGATGATATCGTTGCGGCAATTGAGGGGGATAAGATCGGCAAACAGGAGGCAGAAGAATTTGCTCAAAAAGTGATCGATCGATTCTCTAATCCTTTCATCGATCACAAATGGTCTGCGATTTCTGTTCAATATACCACCAAAATGAAAATGCGCAACGTGCCATTGTTTATCAGATCCGTCGCCAAGTTTGGGAAAGTGCCCGATCGAATGGTTGTAGGTTTTGCTGCTTATTTGCTACTTATGAATTCCGTTCTCGAGGAGCGTGATGTATACTTTAGCCGCGATACACATGAGCGCGTGAGATTGAATGATGATTTTGCAGCTGTGCTTCACAAGAAATGGCAAGCAGGTTCAATTGAATCTGCCCTGTCGGATATCCTTGCAGATCAGCAATTGTGGGGTGAGGATCTGATGAAGCTTCCAGGCTTTTCTACCCAGCTGCTGACTGCCATAAATAAGATCATGGAACAAGGTGTGCGCTCATGCCTTTCCTAACAATAGTGGTGCATATTTGTGGATTAAAATTCGCAAAAAGTATCTCACATTCTTTATCTTTAAAACACATTAAATACCCTTAAAAAATGAGCTCAACAGATCACAAAAGCAGGCGAAAGTTTCTTCGCAACACAGCTGCTGTCGCTGCAGGTTTTTTTATTGTTCCCCGCCATGTTCTGGGCAAAGGTTACATACCACCCAGTGACCAACTGACAAAAGGAATTATTGGAGTTGGTGGCATGGGGCGTGGCCATATTGGATATGCCGGCACCCGTGTTGTTGCTATTTGTGATGTTGACAAAAATCATCTTACATCAGCTGCCGAACTTATTGGCGGCGGCGTAAAAACATTTCATGATCACAGGGAGTTGGTAGCTCTTCCTGAAGTTGATATTGTTCATATTGCAACGCCTCCACATTGGCATGGTATCATGGCCATTGATGCTGCCAAGGCAGGGAAAGATATCTGGTGTGAAAAGCCGATGACCAGAACAATCGGCGAGGGAAAGCGCGTAGTTGAGGCAGTGAAGCAATATGGACGAATGTTCAGACTGAACACATGGTTCCGTTTTGAAGAGAACTTCTATGGAATGAATACAACCGTAAAGCCAATCAAAAAAGTTGTAGAGTCTGGCTTGTTGGGTTGGCCATTGACTGTGACCATCAGTAGACACACAGGCTTTGATTGGAAGTTTTATTGGGTTGGAAAAACGAAGTTAGAGGCACAGCCGGTTCCTGAGACACTTGATTACGATCGTTGGCTCGGACCAGCGCCATACAAGCCATACAATGCACATAGGGTTCATGGTACATTCAGAGGGTATTGGGATTATGATGGAGGAGGTTTAGGAGATATGGGACAACACTATATCGATCCGGTCCAATATTTTCTTGGTAAAGATGATGAAAGTCCGATCTCTGTTGACGTTGATGCAGAGCAGCAGCATTATGATGCATGCGGTACGTTCAGAAAGATCACCTATACCTATGCAGATGGTTGTAAAATCATACTTGACGGCGAAGCATCTGATCCAAATGTCCCTTATATAGAAGGACCCAAAGGCAAGATCTTTAATGGTTTCAAATCTGACATTCCAAATCTTCAGGAAAAGATCGCCATGATGCCGGATCCAGAGCCACAAGTGACCAATTTCCTTGATTCTGTCAAATACAGAAAACCATTTGCGTTGAATGAATCAAATGGTTACAGATCTTGCACGATTGTGAATATGGGTAAGATAGCTCTACAGCTCGGTAGATCGCTTCGTTTTGATCCCGTTGAACAAGTATTCATCAATGATGATGAAGCCAATCGATTGATCAACCCACCAATGCGCGCACCCTGGAATATCTAACCCTTAAATTGTTTTCATGAAAAATATATTCTTCAGTTTTATACTGTTCGTTTTCTCAACATCGGTTTTGCATGCTCAATCAACCGTTGAGAAAACCATTGCTTCTTTTCCTTATCAGCGTAGTGCAGATGCGACAGCTTCATTGACTGCCATGGAGTCTTGGACCAAAGCCGAATGGGCTCCCGTTTTCAATATGCTGGATGATGATTCACTAAAGACCAATGCATCATTTGCACTTAGTGCGTATGTACATCAGGTGGCCAACGCGGTTGACAAGAGCGAATATGCTTCAAGTATGTTGCTGGCAGGACTATCAAGTGTAAAAACATCGTATGCGAAAGATTTATTGATTGAGCATCTTGGATTGCTTGGCGATGATGTTTCTGTAAAACCTTTGGCAAAATTATTGACCAATCAGACATATGCAGGCAGTGCTGCAAGGGCCCTGGCTTCTATTCGTTCCGGTCAGTCAATCGCAGCGTTGTCGAAAGCATTGAAAAAAGCAAAAGATCCAATAAAAAGGGATATCCAGGCTGCAATTGACAATGCAAATTTCAAACTACCCTCAATTGCTCCTGCATATCAGGAACCGAAAAAAGTGAAGAATGCTGCACAAACAATTCTGGATCTACAGGATAGGATGGATGTTGCCAATGATCCTGTCGTTCGCAGAAGGATACTTGCTGAAGCAGATGGTGTTAAAGGGTTTAGTTCCCTCGTGTTTGTCGGCAAGTATCTGGATGACCCGGATCTTCAAAAGCAAGCTGCAAACATTGCAGCAAGAACAGCTTTGTCTGATAAAAGCATCAGCGGTAAAGCGGTCAGGGACATCCTTGAAAAAGCAATGCCTTTATTGAATGGTACCGATTCTGCAGTGCTGGCCAATAATTTGAAGGCGCATATAAAGTTCCTGCCTTATGATTATGGATTCACCTCACTGTTTAATGGTAAAGATCTTACTGGCTGGAAAGGCTTGGTAGGTAATCCGATCAGCAGATCAAAAATGTCTGCTGATGAATTGCTTAAAGCAGAATCAGCCGCGAACGCAACGGTTCAAAATGATTGGGTTGTACAAAATGGATTGCTGATTTTCACCGGACATGGTGACAACCTGTGTACGGAGAAAAAGTATGGTGATTTTGAGATGTATGTTGACTGGAAGATAACTGCACAGGGCGATGCAGGAATATATCTTAGAGGCACTCCTCAAGTACAAATATGGGATACAAGTCGCCGTGATGTTGGTGCTCAAGTTGGATCGGGAGGGTTGTACAACAACCAAAAGAATATGAGCAAGCCACTTGTTGTTGCTGATAATAAAGTTGGTGAGTGGAACACATTTCATATCATCATGAAGGGGGAGAGGGTTACTGTATATCTGAATGGTGTATTGGTGACGGATAATGTGGTACTTGAGAACTATTGGGATAGGGCATTGCCGATTTTTGTTAAGGAGCAGATCGAACTGCAAGCTCACGGAACATATGTTGCCTATAGAAATATCTACGTGCGAGAGTTGCCGACAGACACAAAATTTGTTTTGAATCCGGAAGAACTAAAAGCTGGTTTTGAAGTTTTGTTTGATGGTGCCAATCTGGATAAATGGGTTGGAAACAAAGAAGGTTATTTACTTGATAACGGTACAATGGTTGTTGACCCTACTGCACATGGTGGTGGAAACATTTACACCAAGGATGAGTATGATAATTTCAATTATCGCTTCGAGTTTCAGTTGACGCCTGGCGCAAACAACGGACTTGGTATCCGTGCTCCGCTTGAGGGTGATGCTGCTTATGTTGGTATGGAGCTTCAGATACTTGACAGCGAAGCTGAGATCTATAAGAACCTTAAACCTTACCAATATCATGGTTCAATATATGGTGTATATCCAGCAAAGAGGGGATATTTGAAGCCTGTCGGTGAGTGGAACCAACAGGAGGTTGTTGCAAAAGGAACCAAGATCAAGGTGATTTTGAATGGTCAGGTTATCCTGGATACTGATATCAAGAACTTTATTAAAAACGGAACTCCTGATAAGCAAAATCATCCTGGTTTGGCAAGAAGCAAAGGACACATTGGGTTCTTAGGTCATGGTGATGTCTTGAGATTCAGGAACATCAGGATTAAAAAATTGTAAATAGTTTGTTTTATAAAACGCTGGCTTATGATAAAAGTATTTCGATCATCTCTTGTCATATTGTTGTCGTTGTTATTGACATGCTCGGTGGGTGCACAACAAATCAATGGAGCTTGGACGCGCAGTCTTGATACTGCGGTTCAGTATCTAACCATTGTAGATTATTATTACAGTTTGGTCACTTTTAATGTTGAATCAAAAAAGTTCATCAACACAACTGGTGGAACGCTTGATCTCAGTAACGGCAGAATCAGTGGGGCAATAGAATTTAATACAGCTGATAAGAGTGCAGTTGGATCTAAATACGATCTTCCTGTTCATCAGAAAGGAAAAAAACTACAGCTTGATCTTGATGGAATTGGATTGGTTTGGAATCGTGTTGATATGGCGGAGGAAGGACTCTCCGGCAATTGGAAGATCATTGGCAGAGAACAAGATGGTAAGATGGGCACCATTGTACCTGGTGCAAGAAAAACAATCAAGATATTGAGTGCTACCCGATTTCAATGGGTTGCACTCAATTCTGCAACCGGTGAATTCTTTGGAACCGGAGGTGGAACATATACTTTCAACAATGGTAAGTACACTGAAAAGATCGAATTCTTTTCAAGAGATGCCAGCAGGGTAGGTGCTTCGCTCAGCTTTGATGCTGAATTGAAAGATGGTGATTGGCATCATTCAGGTCTAAGCTCGAAGGGGGATAGGATCTATGAGGTTTGGAGTAGGAAGTAGTTGGTGATTAGAGGTTAGTTTATTGTTTATTTGTTGATTCGTTTATACGTTTATTGTTATTGGAATTAATCAACAAATCAACGAATAAACGAATCAACCCTTCCTCACCGATAAACTCAACTCCTCCAACTGCTTATCATCAATAGTTGACGGAGCATCAAGCATGACATCTCTTCCGGAGTTGTTTTTAGGAAATGCAATGAAGTCGCGAATACTTTCACTTCCTCCTAATATTGAACATAGTCTGTCGAATCCAAAAGCAACACCACCATGAGGAGGTGCGCCATATTCAAATGCCCCAAGCAGAAAACCGAACTTATGGATCGATTCTTCTTTGCTCATTCCAAGAGCCGCAAACATTTTCTCTTGCAATTCTCGTTGATATATTCGTATTGATCCACCACCGATCTCATTGCCGTTCAGTACCATGTCGTATGCATTGGCTTTGATCTGAGCGTATGGATGCGACAAATAGTTTGCTGCATCTTTGATCACCGGATCATTATCGATCATGGTCTTTATCTGATCAGGTTTGGGAGATGTGAACGGATGGTGTCTTGCTACCCACCTGTTGTCTTCTTCACTGTATTCAAACAAGGGGAAATCCAATACCCAAAGCAATTTGAATTCATCTTTCTTACGCAAGCCGAGTTGTTCGCCCATTTCAAGCCTGAGTTCACTCATGGCTTTTCTTGTCCTTTCTTCTGTTCCTGCCAATATGAAAACAATATCGCCTTTCTGTGCACCGGCAGCATCTGAAATTGCCTTCAGTCTTTCCTCGCTGTAAAATTTATCGATACTGCTCTTATAGCTTCCATCTTCATTGTAGCGGATGTAAGCCAATCCCTTCATACCAATTTGAGGTCTTTTTACCCATTCCGTGAGTTCATCGAGTTGTTTTCTTGTATAGGCAGCACCACCGGGAACAGCTATGGCCAGAACGGTTTCTACTGAGTCAAAAACGACAAATCCTGCATCATTGATCAAAGATGAATTGTCTGATTTACCTGTAAAGACACTGCCGGGTTTTTTTAGGTTGCAGATGCGCATACCGAATCGTATGTCAGGCTTGTCGTTTCCATATTGCCACATCGCATCTTCCCATGACATCCGTTCAACCTTATCGTTGTATTCAATTCCTTTTACATCGAGGAATATCCTTTTGATCAATCCTTCGAACATGTTAAGGATATCCTCTTGCTCAACAAATGACATTTCACAGTCGATCTGTGTGAATTCCGGTTGTCTGTCAGCCCTGAGGTCCTCATCCCTGAAGCATTTCACGATCTGGTAGTATCTGTCGTATCCACTGACCATCAGCAATTGCTTGAAGGTTTGAGGCGACTGAGGTAGTGCATAAAACTGACCTTGGTTCATGCGTGAAGGCACAACGAAGTCTCTTGCACCTTCAGGTGTTGACTTGATCAGGAAAGGGGTCTCTATATCCATGAAGGCATTTTCATGGAGATAATTTCTTGCAGATCGATTCACTGCATAACGCAGCTCAAGGTTTCTTTTTACTGCGTTTCTGCGAAGGTCCATGAACCTGTATTTCATACGAAGATCATCGCCTCCATCAGTATCATCCTGAATGGTAAATGGAGGAACTGCAGACTTATTCAATATCGTAAATGCAGATACCTCAATTTCAATTTCCCCGGTCTCAATGGCGAGGTTCTTATTGCTTCGTTCAACCACTTTTCCTTTTACCTGGAGTACGTATTCACGACCCAGTGGTTGTTCATCCAGTTGTGTATTCAGATTTTCATTGAACACGAGTTGAGTGATGCCATAGCGGTCACGCAGGTCTACAAACGTAATAGAACCAAATTTTCTGATGGTTTGGACCCAGCCCGCAAGGGTTGTTTCAGTTCCTGTATTCGCCAATCGGAGTTCACCGCAAGTATGAGATCTGAACATAAAATTGATTTGTAGAAGTCTAGCTATAAAGGTCGTAAAGATACTTCAAGGGTGGATTTAAGCCAAGATTACTTGAAGCACAATATTGTTGTATTGGCTCGTCCCCTGTCCCTGGTCCCTAGTCCCTGGTTCCCCGTCCCTGGTCCCTTTTGTCGGTATCAAGAATCAACTCCTCAGTTTGTCTCACTATTTTCTCTTGAAAGTCTTTTTTTCTCGCTACAAATAGATAGTAATAACCTAGAGTGATCAGTCCTGCGGCAAATGGAATGATGGAAAATTCTCTTAGACCATATGGTCCGATCAGATTGGCATCCCATCCATAAAATTCACCGACCATCCAGGTGCAATTTGCAGTGATCCAAAAGTCAACAGCCAGGTTGTGTAACAACTCACTGGTGATCTTTCTGGTCTGATAGGTGATGAGCATGGCCACTGCCAATGTTGGAATGATCATAAAAATGGCGGGGTATCTCATGTTGAGCGCCCAGAAAGTGTCTTTGAGAAGCCAAAGAAGGATGTGAAGATTTTCAATCCTCCGAAACTTATAGGGGATGTTGTATATCGAGGGTTTTTTGTCCATCGAAGTTGAATCGGAAGTGTGATTGCCTTTATTTTCCGGAAAGGGCTTCAGCCATGGTTTTTCCGATATCAGCCGGACTTGCTACAACATGTATGCCACAAGCAGCCATGATGCGCATTTTAGCTTCAGCTGTATCATCTGCTCCACCAATGATCGCACCAGCATGTCCCATTCTTCTGCCCGGAGGAGCTGTTTGTCCTGCGATAAATCCTACAACAGGCTTGGTACCGTTTGCTTTGATCCAATTTGCTGCTTCTGCCTCCATGCCTCCACCGATCTCACCGATCATCACGATACCTTTTGTTTCTGGGTCGTTCATGAAGAGCTCAACGGCTTCGCGGGTGGTTGTTCCGATGATGGGATCTCCACCAATACCGATTGCGGTCGTTATTCCCAAGCCTGCTTTTACGATCTGGTCGGCAGCCTCATATGTCAATGTTCCTGATTTCGATACGATACCAATGTTGCCTTTCTTGAAAATGAAGCCAGGCATGATGCCCACTTTACATTCTCCTGCGGTGATGACACCCGGACAGTTTGGACCTATCAGTCGGGTCTTTTTGCCTTGTAAGTAGTGCTTTACTTTCACCATGTCCTGCACCGGAATTCCTTCCGTGATACAAACCACCAGTCCGATCCCCGCTTCTGCAGCTTCAATGATGGCATCTCCGGCAAATGCAGGCGGTACAAAAATGATACTCACGTCAGCACCGGTCTTTTTAACAGCCTCTTCCACAGTGTTGAATACAGGCCTGTCGAGATGCTGACTACCACCTTTACCAGGCGTAACTCCACCTACCAATTGGGTACCGTATTCGATCATCTGTGTGGCATGAAAAGTACCTTCTGTTCCTGTAAATCCTTGTACAATTACCTTGGAAGATTTGTTGAGTAACACTGACATGGGTATGATTGATTTTGGTCGGGCGAAGTTAGGTAAAAAGAGGGAAAGAGGCAAGGGGATGGAATACATGGTTTAGAGAGGTTTAGAGAAGTTCAGGGACGTTGAGAGCTAGTAAGATTAGTTGATGTATGTCCTTAGTTAAACCTCTCTCAACTTCTCTAAACCTCCCTCAACCTCTCTCAACTTCCTTTCAACATCTCATCCATATCCCTCTTATTATCGATCTTCCCTTTCACTTCAAGCATACGCATGTCTTTTGCATCTTGAAGGAATTCAGAGGCGAAGATGAAGTTGTTGAGTCTTTCATTTTTGCTGAAGATGATCTCCTTGTTGGTGCCTTCCCATTCTTTTTTACCCTGATACATGTAAAGGATCCTGTCACCAATTTCCATCACACTGTTCATGTCATGGGTATTGATCACTGTGGTTATATTGAATTCTGTGGTGATCTCTCTGATCAGTTTATCAATGACCAGTGATGTTTGTGGATCCAGTCCGGAGTTGGGCTCATCACAGAATAAATATTGTGGATTAAGCACAATGGCCCTTGCAATACCAACTCTTTTTTTCATCCCTCCGCTGATCTCAGCCGGGAATTTTTTGTGGGCTTCACTTAAGTTGACCCTATCCAGCACTTCTGCAACGCGCTTGAGTTTTTCACCCCTGGTCTTGTTGCTGAACATGTCTAGCGGGAACATGATATTTTTTTCTACGGTCATGCTGTCAAACAAAGCCGATCCTTGAAACAGCATGCCGATCTTTCTTCTCATGATTTTTTTCTGCTCCTCATTCATCGAAGTGAAACTTTCACCGTCATAAAAAATTTCACCTTTATCTGGCTTGATCAATCCAACAAGGCATTTCATCAAAACAGTTTTTCCGCTACCGCTGGCTCCGATGATCAAGTTGCATTTGCCCGTTTCGAATTCAGCAGAAACACCTTCGATTACCGACTTCCCTGAAAATCCTTTTTCAATATCGTTGATTGAGATCATGCGTGTATTTTAAAGTAAGACTGCTGCCAGCACGTAGTCTGCCAATAATATAATGATACAGCTTGTTACAACAGCAGTAGTGCTCGCTCTTCCGATCTCCAGAGCACCGCCTTTCACATTGTATCCAAAATAGGCTGGAATGGCTGTGATGATGAATGCAAATGTGTAGGCCTTGGCCAATGCAAAGGTCACGTTATAGGGCACAAAGGATTCAAGCAATCCCCTGTCATATATTTCGTGAGGAAGTATTCCGGTGACGTCACCTACGAATCGTCCGCCCCAGATACCCAAGACCATGGCGATGATCACAAGCAGTGGAACAGTGATCAGGGCTGCAAGTATTTTTGGCATCACCAGATAGGCTTTGGTGTTGATGCCCATAATCTCCAAGGCATCGATCTGTTCGCTTACTCTCATGTTTCCAAGCTCACTGGATATCTTGCTTCCAACGACACCGGCCAATACGATACAGGTGATGGTCGGTGCAAATTCCAGGATCACACTGTCTCGTACAATTTGCGCAATGACAGAACGTGGTATGATCGGACTAACAAACTGGTATGCTGTTTGTACGGTAGATACTGCACCAATGAATACAGAAATGATGGCAACGATACCCAAAGAACCTATGCCCAACTCAACGCATTGATGCATGAGCTCTTTCCAATACATCCTCATTTGCTCAGGCTTGGTGAACATGCCTTTGAGCATGAGTAAAAACTCTCCAAAACGTGTAAAAATATTCATGGTCTTTCCTTAAGGTGAAGGTACACAATCTGCTTGTAAGGTTGTGCCTATGAATGATTATTCAGTTTCCGTGATTTGTACTGTGCATCAATGACTGCGATCATCACCATGTTGAGTATGCTTCTGATCGATGAACCTAACTGCAGAACATGCACGGGTTTTTTGAGTCCAAGCAGTATAGGACCGATCGCGTCAGCACCACCAACCTCCTGAAGCAGATTATATGCAATGTTGCCAGCACTCAGATTGGGGAAGATAAGTGTATTCACATCGCCTTTGTCAACCAACTCACTGAAAGGGTAGCTGTCTTTCATGATTTCCTGATTAAATGCAACAATGCCCTGAACCTCACCATCCACAATGAGCGATGGCTCACGTTGTTTAACGATGGCTCTTGCATTTCTTACTGTGATGGCTTCAGGGGTATCACTGCTTCCGAAATTAGAATAGCTCAGCATGGCAATTCTTGGGTTGATACCAAGCGTTCTTACTTCTTTAGCTACAAGTATTGTAATGTCTGCTAACTCCTCTGCAGTAGGGTTGAAGTTTACTGTGGTGTCAGCAAGAAATATGGGACCTCTTTTGGTAAGCATGATGTACATGCCTGCAATTTTTCTGACACCTTCCTCTGTTCCGATGATCTGGATAGCAGGTCTGATTGTATCTGGATAATTTCTGCTTAAACCGGATATCATGGCATCTGCATCACCCATCTCTACCATCATACAACCGAAATGGTTTCTGTCTTTCATGAGTTTGTTCGATTCATACTTGTTGACGCCTCTTCGTTGTCTCTTCTTGAAAAATATCTCAGCGAATGCAGTACGTTTATCGGTCATATCATCACTCTTAGGATTGATGATATCGATGCCCTCAAGTACAATATTATTCTTCTCCGCCAGATCCATGATCACAGCAGGATTACCAAGGAGGATGGGTTTTGCGATTCCTTCATCCAGGGCGATCTGTGCAGCCTTCAAGATCTTCGCATTTTCTGCATCAGCAAATACAACCCGCTTCGGGTCTTTCCTTGCTTTGCTTCCAAGTGCCCTGATCAATTGGTTGTCGATGCCTAATCGTTTCTTCAGTTCGATCTCGTAGGCATCCCAATTGGTGATAGGTTTCTTTGCGATACCGCTCTCCATCGCTGCTTTAGCAACCGCAGGAGAGATGGCGGTGATCAATCTTGGATCCAGTGGCTTTGGTATGATATAGTTTGGTCCGAATGCAATGGCCGATTCATTGTATGCCATGTTTACGATATCAGGTACAGCCGTTTTGGTCAATTCTGCCAACGCCTTTACTGCAGCCAGCTTCATGGCTTCGTTGATACCCGTGGCTCTTACATCCAGTGCTCCGCGGAAAATGTAAGGGAATCCCAATACATTGTTCACCTGATTGGGATAGTCAGATCTTCCCGTAGCCATGATAATGTCATTGCGAACAGATGTGGCTTCTTCCCAGGTGATCTCAGGATCGGGGTTTGCCATAGCAAAAACGATGGGCCTGTCAGCCATTGACTTAACCATTTCCTTGCTCACAACATTTCCTTTGCTGAGTCCGATAAATACATCCGCTCCTGTAAATGCTTCAGCCAGGCTAATTTCACTTCTGTCTACTGCAAAGCGCTTTTTTCTGTCATCAAGATCTGTTCTTTTGCCGTGGATCAGCCCCTTTGAATCAAACATCCATATGTTCTCCCTGCGTGCACCAAGTGCTTCATACAATTCTATGCACGCCATAGCTGCTGCACCTGCACCATTCACCAATATCCGGATCTGTTCAATTTGTTTTTCCTGGATCTCAAGCGCATTCAACAAGGCCGCAGCACTGATGATCGCTGTACCATGCTGATCGTCGTGCATGACCGGGATATTCATTTCTTCTTTAAGTCGCTTTTCAATGTAGAAGCATTCGGGCGACTTAATATCCTCAAGGTTAATGCCACCGAAAGTGGGTTGCAGTGCTTTGACGATCTGAACGAATTTCTCAGGATCTTTTTCATCGATCTCGATATCGAACACATCGATGTCGGCAAATATCTTGAACAAGACACCCTTTCCTTCCATGACTGGTTTGCCTGCTTCCGGACCTATATCGCCAAGACCAAGAACAGCAGTACCATTGCTGATGACCGCTACAAGGTTGCCTTTTGCAGTGTATTTGTATACATTTTCAACATCTTCATAGATTTCCATACAAGGCTCCGCAACACCGGGAGAGTAGGCGAGCGACAGATCTCTTTGCGTCTTCGCTTCCTTTGTCGGGATCACCTCAATTTTTCCCGGCCTGCCTTTGGCATGGTATTCAAGCGCCTGTTCTTTTCTTAGTTTTTGTTGCATGTGTGTGTGGTGTGCGTTTTTGTTTTGTGTTTGACTTTTGGTTGTTGATTTGTTGATTCGTTTATTTGGGTATTTAAATATTAGAATAAACAAATCAACGAATAAACAAATCAACGAATAAACAAATCAACGAATAAACAAATCAACGAATAAACTCCTTAACCCTTCACTCCCAACCAAGCCATCATCCCCATTCCGATCTCAATTCCTTTTTCATCAATATCAAAAGTTGGTGTATGTACACCTGATGTTATTCCTCTTTCCTTATTGGCTGTGCCTAATCTGAAAAAGCAACCTGGAATTTTTTGGGAGTAGTATCCAAAATCCTCAGCGCCCATGCTCAACTCTGCTTCCTCAACATGCGCTGCTCCCATGTATTCTTCTGCTGCTGCTTTTGTAGACGAGCAAAGAGCAGGGTCGTTGATCACGGCAGGGTATCCAAGATCAATTCTTAATTCTATTTCAGCACCTGTTGACTGTGCGATATGCTCGGTGATCTGTTTGATCCTGATATGAGCTTCTTTTCTCCATTGTTCATCCATGGCGCGGAAGGTACCTTTCATCTTCACTTCAGATGGGATAACGTTGGTGGTGTGTCCGCCCTCTATTGCACATATTGATAGTACTGATGGATTAAATGGATTGCTGTTTCTGCTTACCACTTGTTGCAAGGCAACTACAAGATGTGAGGCAGTCAGGATCGTATCTGCAGTCAGATAAGGCTTAGCAGCATGTCCGCCTTTGCCACGAATAGTTATATAAAGTTCATCTGCACTGGCCATGACTTTGCCCGGGCGAAAGCCAAGCTTACCGATCTCCTGCAGTGGATGAACATGCAATCCGAAGATAGATCTTGGTGCAGGGTTTTCGAGGACACCTTCTTTGATAAGCAGACTTGCACCACCGGGATTTTTTTCTTCTCCCGGTTGAAATATCAGTTTTATCGTTCCATCCCACTCGTCTTTTAACTCGCTGAGAATACGTGCAGCACCAAGCAAGCAAGAAGTATGTACATCATGTCCGCATGCATGCATTACACCTGGAACCGTGGAAGTGTAGGGGACATCATTTTCTTCGTGAATGGGTAATGCATCCATATCTGCCCTTAATGCGATCACACGGTCTGATGGTCTGCCTTTTAGTATTCCGATCACGCCTGTTTCAGCCATGATGGTGTAGGGTATACCGAGCTTGGTCAGATGATCTTGCACATACTTTGATGTATTGTATTCCTGATAACTAAGCTCAGGATGTGCATGCAGATGTCTTCTGATCGAGCGGTACTCTTCAAAATATTCTTTTGCAAGCGTTTTGATTTTTTCGGAGAGCATAATAATGTTTTATGGGGTTTCGCTATCGGTTTTTTCTCCTTTAACTTCAACGGTTGAAGGTACGATCAGGGGTGGATCTTTGAAAAGTTCTTGAAGTTGCTTCCTCATTTCTTCAGCTTCCTTTTCAGTTCTATAGTTGCCAAACAATACCTTGAAATTGGGCGACTGGTAAAACATGTAAGATTTTTGATCAGGAAAGTTTTTTAGCAATGTTGATTTTGCTTCAATAGCAATGTCACGCTTATTTGTGGCGATGACAAGGATCCTGAATCCTTGTTCTATGGATACTCTAGACTTCAGTGCTTCTTTGTTCAGTTCGATCTGTTTGTCAACCAGCTTGTCTAGTCTTGGGTCTCGGATGACATGCGGACTTTTTGCAAACTGCGCATGCAATCCTTTGCTGACGAAAAGCAACAAGAGGGCAATGAATAAGGTTGACTTATTTTGCATAAGGTTTGCTTATAAAGTAGTAACTATTCCTGATCTCGTCCGTGACAAGATTTGAATTTCTTTCCACTTCCACACGGACAAGGATCATTCCTGCCAACTTTCGGACCTACTCTTACAGGCTCACTTTTTGTTTGAGCCGATGGATCATTATAATTGTTTTCAGTATTGATCAATTCTGGGGTGTCAGCGCCGGGAAGCTCGTCCTTTCTTACCTTCATTCTACTCATGTCTGTTCTGCTCTCTTTACCTTCTCTCAATGGTGCAGCACCATTATCGATTGGCAGGGAGGCATGACACAGGAAGGAAACGATTTCCTTGTTAACATCAGTATCCATTGTCGAAAAGAGTTCGAATGCAGATTGTTTGTAGATGACCAGTGGGTCCTTCTGCTCATACACTGCTGTCTGAACACTTTGCTTAAGGTCATCCATAGCTCTCAGATGCTCTTTCCATGCATCATCAATAATGGCAAGGGTGATCGTTTTTTCCATGGCCGAAACCACTTCAACCCCTTTGTTATTAATGGCTTTCTCAAGATTGGTCAATACACTGACTGATTTCTTGCTATCGCTGAATGGTACCACTACGTTGATGATGTGATTGCCCTGTGTCAGACGAACATTTTGAAAAACAGGAAGTGCTTGTTTGGCGATCGATTGTTTTCTTTGGGTATAGTGCTCAATTGATTCCTTGTAAAGCTGTTCAGACAAATCCTGAAGATTTCCTTTTTCTAGCGCTTCTTTTGTTATTGAAGTATCGATGCCAAGGTGCATGATCACATTCAGTTTGAATTCATCGTATTGGTTGCTACCGGCAAACTCATTCAGCATGCTGGATGCAACTGCATAAAACGAATTGTCGAGGTCCAGGGCTAGCCTTTCACCAAAGAGGGCATGCTGACGTTTGCTGTACACAACATTACGTTGTTTGTTCATCACGTCATCATATTCGAGCAATCGCTTTCTGATCCCAAAATTGTTTTCTTCAACTTTTTTCTGTGCACGCTCAATACTCTTCGTGATCATGCTGTGCTGAATCACTTCCCCTTCCTTGTATCCCATCCTGTCCATCAACGATGCGATCCGGTCACTACCAAACATCCTCATCAGATCATCTTCAAGAGATACATAGAACTGAGAAGATCCTGGATCTCCCTGACGTCCGGCTCTTCCTCGAAGCTGCCTGTCAACCCTTCTGCTCTCATGACGCTCAGTACCGATGATGGCTAGTCCACCCGCTTCTTTCACACCAGGTCCGAGTTTAATATCCGTACCTCTACCTGCCATGTTGGTGGCAATGGTGACACTTCCTGCGAGTCCGGCCTCTGCAACTACCTGTGCTTCACGTGCGTGTTGCTTTGCGTTCAGCACGTTATGCGGTATCTTTTTTTGTTGGAGCATTCTGCCCAATAATTCGGATACTTCAACTGAAGTAGTACCAACCAGAACAGGTCTGCCGGCATTACGCAGCTTCTCAATTTCGTCTATCACTGCTTTGAACTTCTCCCTCTTGGTTTTGAAAACGAGATCTTCTTCATCTTTTCTGACCATTTTCAAATTGGTGGGGATGGAGACCACATCCAATTTGTAGATGTTCCATAGTTCTGCAGCTTCTGTTTCGGCAGTACCGGTCATACCCGCAAGCTTATGGTACATCCTGAAATAGTTTTGCAGGGTTACAGTTGCATAGGTTTGACTCGCAGCCTCGATCTTTACATTTTCCTTGGCTTCTATTGCCTGGTGAAGTCCATCGCTATACCTTCTTCCTTCCATGATCCTGCCGGTCTGCTCATCCACGATCTTCACCAGACCATCCATCACTACATATTCAACATCTTTATCAAACAGGGTATACGCTTTCAACAGTTGTTGTACGGTATGTATTCTGTCTGCCTTCTGAGCATACTCCTGAAGGAGGTTCTCTTTGGTATTCAGTTTTTCTTCTGCAGGTAAGCCTGATTTTTCTATTTCAGCAATGGATACCGCAAGGTCTGGGATCACAAAGAAATTAGGGTCTTCTCCGCTTTTGGTGATGTGATGAAGGCCTTTATCTGTCAGTTCAACCTGATTATTTTTTTCATCGATGTGAAAGAATAGCTCTTGGTCCACTTCAGGCATGTGTTTCTGTTGCTCTGCCAGGTAGTAATTCTCTGCTTTTTGCAATTTTACTTTTATGCCCGGCTCACTCAGGTATTTGATGAGTGCTGTGTTTTTTGGAAGTCCCCTGTATGCACGCATGAGTTGTAGTCCGCCTTCCTGTGGACCATCCTTTCCTTCACTGATCAGTCGCTTTGCTTCCTGTAAGGATTTTACGACAACCTGTTTCTGAACTTCAACCAGCTCTTGTATCCTTGGTTTATGAACGTGAAAATGTTGGTCATTTCCTTTGGCAACCGGACCGGAAATGATCAGGGGAGTTCTTGCATCATCGATCAATACACTGTCCACCTCATCCACCATTGCAAAGTGGTGTTTGCGCTGCACCATCTCGTCAGGCGAATGCACCATGTTGTCGCGTAAGTAATCGAAACCAAATTCATTGTTGGTGCCATACGTGATATCAGCCATGTATGCCTTTCTTCTGGCATCTGAATGTGGCTGATGTTTGTCAATGCAATCAACGGTAAGTCCAAGCCATTCAAACAATGTACCATTCCATTCGGAGTCGCGTTTCGCGAGATAATCATTCACGGTTACAAGGTGAACACCCTCTCCGGCAAGGGCATTCAAATAGGCAGGGAGTGTGGAGACAAGCGTCTTTCCTTCCCCTGTTGCCATCTCAGCGATCTTGCCCTGATGAAGTACTGTACCGCCGATCAGCTGCACATCATAGTGCACCATGTTCCAGCGTACCATGCTGCCTGCTGCCATCCAGCTGGTTTTAAAAACCGACTGATCACCTTTGATGCTGACATAATCTTTCTTGATGCTCAATTCACGATCAAGGGGGGTAGCAGTTGATAGCAGCTCTTCGTTTTCTTTGAATCGTCTTCCTGCTTCTTTTACCACAGCGAATGCTTCAGGAAGCAGTATTTCAAGGATCTCCTCGATCTTTTCATTGCGCTTCTTTTTCAGTTCGTCCACTTGCTTATACAGATCATCCCTTCCCAAAATATCCTCAGAGGAAAGCTTCTCCGCATCTTCAGACAACTGTTTTATTTCCGCGTCGATTTCTTTGAGATGATCTTTGATCCTGCCCCTGAATTCGGATGTTTTATTTCTTAGTTCATCGTGGGTGAGCGATTGATAGGATATGAAGAATCCATTGATCTTTTCCACCAATGGAGAGATCTGCTTGACATCTTTTTCGGACTTACTCCCGCCAAATAACCTTGATACAAATTGGAACATGTATTATATGTGTTTCTAAGGGGTCAAAATTAGGTCATTTATCGTTAAGATCGGAGAATACAAGGTTAGGGACGAGGGACTAGGGACAGGGGACTAGGGACACAGCCAATACAAGAAAATGTGCGCTAAAAACAGTCGATTTAATATTTGATCATTTTTATTATATGTTAGCCTGTATTTCTTGTCCCCTGTCCCTCGTGCCTTGTCCCTTGTATTTAATTGTATTTCCTCGTCCCCTGTCCCTCGTCCCTCGTCCCCTGTCCCTCGTCCCCTGTCCCTCGTCCCTTATCTCCCTAATCCGCAAGCAATCAATTACCTTCGGCATCCAATTCATTGAAAATTTCTCTATGTCAAGAGCGTTACCTCTATTTTTTGTTGCTTTTTTGAGTTCATTTCTTGCTTTTTCTCAAAATCAGGGTTTTCAGGTGAATGGACGGCTGACTGACAGCCTTGGAAACCCGGTTGCACGTGCTACTATTTCAGTTTATGTTGAGGGGCAAAAGGATACCCTGAAAACCATCTCGAATAATGTTGGATTTTTTCTGATCAAAGGAATCAAAGAAAATAAGTTTGTTCTCGTAACGTCAGCTGTCGGATTTGGCACCTCTAAAAAGACATATACAATTCCCTCCACTGAAGAGGTCTTGACATTGGGCAACGTGATCGTTTTCCCAGAGTACAGCACTTTAAAGGAGATCCTGGTCTCCACACCTCCAATTATTGTAAAAGAGGATACTGTTGAATACAAGGCCGACTCTTTCAGATTGAAGCCAAATGCCATGGCTGAAGATCTCCTGAAGAAAATGCCGGGAATTGAGGTGGATAAACAAGGCAATATTACAGCACAGGGCAAAACGGTATCGAGGGTGAGGGTGAATGGAAAAGATTTTTTTAGTGG
>JBKCFW010000084.1:0-6720 GCA_046303675.1 bacterium | reverse complement strand
GTCCTTCAAGGTACATATGATCTTTCCGGGAACTTTCTCAATACTGAAGTTGATACGGATGTTAGGACGTTCAATAGAAGCTTCTTCCACCCGATCAATTTTATCAAGACGTTTTTGAACACTTTGTGCCTGTGCTGCTTTAGATGCTTTTGCCTTAAATCGTTCGATAAACCTTTCTTGCTGTCTGATAAAGTCTTGTTGATTTTCAAAAGCCCGTTGTTGCATTTCAACCCGTACCTCTTTTTCCTTTAGGTAATAGCTGTAGTTGCCGGAATATATATGAAGCTTCCTCTGGTATACTTCAACGATCTTATTCACCATGCGATCTAGGAAAAACTTATCATGACTCACGATGACAACTGCACCCTGGTAGTGTATCAGGTATTTTTCAAGCCATTCTATGGATGGCAGATCAAGGTGGTTCGTAGGTTCATCAAGCATGAGCAGATCAGGCTGCATAAGGATCATTTTGGCTAGCAAAACCCTCATTCTCCATCCTCCACTGAATTCCTTGTAAGGTCTTGAGACATCCTCTTGTTTGAATCCAAGTCCGTGTAATACATCTTCAACCTTATGATCAACATTGTAGCCATCAAGAAGATCCATCTCACTCAACAGGTCTGTATATCTTATCAATTTCTCCTCGTTTTCTTCCTGCTCTAACTCTTTACCCAATCTTTCAATCTCTTGTTGAATTTGTACGACTCTTTCAAAGGCGCCCATAGCAACTTGGAGTATTGATTCATTCGTATCAAAACTCAGCAGATCTTGATGCAGATATCCTATCGTTGTACTCCTGCTTTTCTCCACTGTTCCTTTGCTGGGCAGATATTCTCCCGCCAATAACTTCAGAATGGTGGATTTCCCTGTGCCATTGTATCCTATAAGACCGATCCGCTCACCTGGATGAATGTGCCAGGTTGCATCTTCTACGATCGGACGAGCTCCAAATTCAAATGTTAAGTTCTGTAGTCCAGCCAGCATAATTAATATATTGCCGCGCGAAGTTACTATAATATACCTTTGTTCCTGAACTTTCGCCTTGTGAAAGTGTTAATAAAGCATCGTGAGAATCATCTTCTTTTTTTCTTTTTTTTTGATCTTTTTGTCAGGCGTTTTTTCACAAACCCGTTATACCATCAGTGGGTATATCCGAGATTCTCTCAGTCGTGAAACCCTTATCGGAGCAACACTGATTGCAAAGGATGCAAAGAAGGGTGTTAGCAGCAACCAGTATGGTTTTTTCTCTATCTCTCTTCCAGAAGGGGAATATATTATTTCAGTATCATCACTCGGATATACCCCCCTTGAAAAGAAAATCAACTTAAACAAAGACATCGAACAGGACTTCTCATTGTTGTCAAGAGCCAGTCTTTCACAAGAGATCATTGTGTCTGCCAAAAAGCGAGATGCCAATATAACCAATGCCCAAATGGGTCAGATCGATCTTGGGATCAATAGAATGAAATCTGTTCCTGTGATTTTTGGTGAGATGGATCCTTTGAAAACCTTACAGCTTTTTCCGGGAGTCTCCAATGCAGGTGAGGGGAATAGCGGGATCTACGTAAGGGGTGGTGGACCCGATCAAAATTTGATCTTGCTTGACGATGCCGTGGTATATAATACCGGGCATCTATTTGGTTTCTTTTCAATTTTCAACGGAGATGCTATAAAAAATACCACGTTGATCAAAGGTGGCATGCCGGCTCAATATGGGGGTAGACTTTCTTCCGTATTGGATATTTCCATGAAAGACGGCAACATGGAAAAATTTCAGGGTGAGGGAGGTATTGGTACGGTTTCTTCCAGATTATCTCTTCAAGGGCCATTAAAGAAAGACAAAGCTTCTTTCATTATTTCAGGCAGACGAACTTATATTGATGCGTTGGTGAAGCCTTTTATAAAAAAAGGGAGTCAATTCTACGGTTCTGGTTATTATTTCTATGATCTCAATACCAAATTCAATTACCGGTTTTCTAAAAAGGACAGGATCTATTTCAGTGGATATTTTGGCAGGGATGTATTTGACTTCAACAACAATGAACGTCAATTTAACGTCAGTATTCCTTGGGGTAATTCAACCGGTACCGTACGCTGGAATCATATCTTCCACAAGAAATTGTTTATGAATACCACCTTGGTATACAATGATTACAACTTTGCGTTGGGTGCGTTGCAAAACAATTTTAGTTTTAATCTGAATAGTGGTATCAGGGACTTTAATTTTAAGACAGATTTCGATCATTACCTCAGTCCAGAACATAAACTAACCTATGGCTTTCAATATACCCTTCACCGGTTCTCTCCCTCAATAGTATCCGGACAACAAGACACCACCATATTTAATCCAAACAATGCTCAGCTTAAACATGCAAATGAATATAGCGTATATGTTCAGGATGATTGGGAAGTGAACCAGAAACTAAAGATCAGTTATGGCCTCAGGTGGAGCGGGTTTCAACAGATCGGACCACTTACAACGTACAGAACTGATGTAAATGGCAATAAACTTGACAGTACAGTTTTTAGCACTGGAGAATCTGTTAGGTTTTATGGTGGACTCGAGCCACGTGCAACGCTAAGGTATTCGCTGGATCAGGAAACCTCTTTGAAGGCTTCGGTTACCCGCAACAGGCAATACATTCATCTTGTCAGCAACTCCGGTACAACTTTGCCCACGGACGTATGGGTGCCAAGTACTTTGCGTGTAAAACCTCAATTATCCTGGCAATATGCAACAGGTGTTTTTAAAAATTTTAACGACAACATGTGGGAGACCTCCATTGAGGTATATTATAAAACAATGCAAAACCAGATTGAATACAAGGAAGGATATACCCCTTCAATCAAAGATCCTGAAGAAGAGTTTGTGTTCGGGAAAGGTTGGAGTTATGGTGCAGAGTTTTTTATCAATAAAACCAAAGGTAAGTTAACTGGGTGGATAGGATATACCTTAGCGTGGTCATGGCGTAAGTTCCCACAGTTGAATAATGGAAACAAATATCCTGCCAAATTCGATCGAAGACATGACCTCTCGGTAGTGGGTATTTATGAATTAAATCCCAAATGGAAATTCTCCGCCGTTTTTGTCTATGCTACCGGTAATGCTACTTCTCTTCCTGAAAAATTTTATATCGTTGAGGGGGTTCTTACACAACAATTCAGCAGGATAAATCAATATCGTCTTGCTCCATATCACCGATTGGATCTCTCTGCAACCTATCAGCCTACACCCAGAAAGCAAAGAAAGTTGAACGGAAGTTGGGTATTTAGTGTTTATAATGCCTACAGCAGACAAAATCCTTATTTCTACTATTTCGATCAGACCGGAAGTGCTTTTCAGGGAACATTGGAAATTCAAGCAAAACAGGTTTCTCTGTTCCCTGTGATTCCTTCAGTTACCTATAATATTAAGTTTTAGCGTTTGGGCTTGAATCGTACCACACCACTTGATTGTTCAGTGGAGGTGATGTTGATCTCAAACCGGTTGGTAGAAGTGGTAACGATCATAAGGGCTGTATTGGGTGGAATTTTACCCATGCTTTCTGCATACATGATCAAGTCGTAATATTCCTGGTTTTCCTGTGCATTGATCACCAATGAAATCGGTTCGGCTGTGAGCATTTTGGGTGGCAGCACTACCTTATCATTCACATAAATTGAAATAACATCGCCATCAACTTGCCCGTTATCATAAATATCAACCTTTATGGATGAGCCGGTAAATTCTATAGTTTGAATTACCTGTAAACTTCTTTTATTCAATTTGGCCAATTCCTTTTCGTTTAATGGTCTTGCTTTTCCACCATCGATTGGGAGTATCGGAGTCGTTTGTTTAGGATCATTGGATTCGTTGGATATTGTCTCCTGCGATGATTTTGTAATGGCCGTGTTGGGTTGTTGTTCAGCTTTGTTTTTCGTTGTTTGATCCTGGGTTATTGTGTTATTGCTCTTCGGATCATTATTTGAACCTGTAGATGATACTTTTTGCTGAGAAGTCGACGCTGGGATATTACTTTTTTGTTCGTTTGTCTTCTTTGCAATTGAAGGTTGTTGAGCAGTAAACCCTGATATCGTTTTTCTTTCCACTTCAGTCGTGCCACTACCGCAAGTACTGCCCTTAACTGTAGGTGACCATTTACCAAGAAGTATCTCTTTTTCGTTTTGTTTGAAATAGGTCAGCAAATGGGTCTGTAGACAATTTTGAAAATCGGGAGGGGTATTTGTTTTTACATGTTCAGTCTCGCTGACTTTTATAGATTTACTTCCTTTGTCATAGCTGCCTCTCAGTTTGCAAATCACATAATAACGCTTACCTGCCATTGCAAAATAAGTATAGGAGTATCCAATTATTTCATTGCCAATAACATCAAATTCTAATACATAGTCTGTTTTATTCCCCGAAGGGTCATTGGCTGAGGTAAAAGATCCTATCCATTGACCACTCAATGTTTGAGATTTGATCGGATTAACAAGGAAAATTAGGCACAATAGTCCAAGGAATGGAACTCGCCAACGAAGGCTGTACATTGATTTGGGGTTATTGGATAAAAATCTCAAAATAAGATAAAGGTATTTTACTGAAGCTTGCAATTTATTCGGATTTAGGTAGGGCCTTACCTAATACTTCGTTAAATTTGCTTTTTAATTACCCATTGGTATCCTCATAAAGATAGAATAACGATGATTAATATCAGTTTTCCTGATGGTGCAGTAAGAGAATATCCCGCCGGAACTACCCCTATGGCAATAGCTAAGGGAATATCTGAGGGACTTGCAAAAAAGGTGATCGCTGCTTCAATTGATGGTCAGGTCAGAGACGCTTCAACGCCCATTAACAACGATGCAGCATTAAAACTGCTTACCTGGGATGATGCTGACGGGAAAAGTACTTTCTGGCACTCCTCAGCACACCTTCTGGCCGAAGCTGTTGAGTCAACTTTTCCAGGTGTGAAATTCTGGGTTGGACCTGCCGTAGATCGAGGGTTTTACTACGATATGGACCTTGGTGATAAAACAATCACTGAAGCCGATCTGTCCACACTCGAGAAAAAAATGGAGGAACTGGCCAAAAAAAATAGTGTCTTTATCAGGAAAGAGATCTCAAAATCAGATGCCGTTTCATACTTTTTTGAAAAGGGCGATCAATATAAACTGGACCTCCTGAAGGGACTGCATGATGGAGAGATAACTTTCTACTCACAAGGTGACTTTACAGATCTTTGCCGTGGGCCACATATCCCACATACGGGTTTAATTAAAGCTATTAAACTTACATCAGTTGCAGGGGCTTACTGGAAGGGTGACGAGAACAATAAACAACTGACCAGAGTGTATGGTGTCACTTTCCCGACCCAGAAAGAACTTGATGAATACCTGCAAATGCTGGAAGAGGCCAAAAAGCGGGATCATCGTAAACTCGGAAAAGAACTCGGTATTTTCACTTTCGATGATGATGTTGGCCCAGGTCTGCCTCTTTGGATGCCAAATGGAACCATCATTATTGAGGAACTTGAAAAGCTTGCAAAACAGACAGAAGAAGCTGCTGGATACAAGAGAGTAGTTACTCCACATATTGCAAAAGAAAGCATGTATCTGACTAGCGGACACTTACCGTATTACCAGGATAGTATGTACCCTCCCATGGAACTTGAGGGTGTTAAATACTATCTGAAAGCAATGAATTGTCCGCATCATCACAAAATATTCGCCGCGGAAAGTAGAAGTTACAAAGATCTTCCGCTAAGGTTGGCAGAGTATGGCACCTGTTACAGGTACGAACAGAGTGGAGAGTTGTTCGGCCTTATGCGTGTACGTTGTCTGCACATGAACGATGCACATATTTATTGTTCAAAAGACGATTTTGCAAAAGAGTTCAGGGCTGTAAATGATATGTACATCAAATACTTCAACATTTTTGGCATTGACAAGTATGTAATGCGACTTAGTTTGCATGACCCTGCAAAACTTGGACAGAAATATATCAATGAACCTGAATTGTGGATCGAGACGGAAAACATGGTTCGTGAAGTGCTTATTGAGTCCAATATTCCTTTTGTTGAAGTTCCGGATGAAGGAGCATTTTATGGACCCAAAATAGATGTACAGATATGGAGTGCTATTGGAAGGGAATTCACACTGGCCACTAATCAGGTTGATTTCGCGCAGGGTAGAAGATTCGGACTTGAATACACAAATAAGGAGAATCATGCGGAAACCCCATTGATCAGTCATCGTGCCCCCCTTGGAACACATGAACGTTTTATTGGCTTTTTGCTAGAACATTATGCAGGTAAATTCCCTTTATGGCTTGCTCCATTGCAGGTAAAATTGTTGCCGATAAGTGATAAATTCAATGATTTTGCTTTTAACGTACATAAACAACTCCTTGAGGCGGGTATAAGGGCTGAAGTTGACGACAGGGGTGAGAAGATCGGTAAAAAAATACGTGACACTGAATTGATGAAGGTTCCTTACATGCTCATCATTGGTGAGAAAGAGGTTAATGAAAACACCGTTTCGGTAAGAAGACAAGGTAAAGGTGATGCCGGCCAGTACCCAGTATCAGAAATATTGTCTACCTTAACAGCGGAAATTAAAAATCGGCAGTCCATTTAAATAAAACAAGAAAACGGATCATCCCTGTTGCCGTCAGGACATCCGAAACACACTATGGCATTATCAAACAGACCTTTGAATCGTCCGGGTTCCGGTGGACCT